>DATEAJ010000020.1:0-2052 GCA_035288445.1 Nitrosopumilaceae archaeon | reverse complement strand
GTCGATTATCAAGTACCTCTCTAAAAAATTTCGCAAGCCTGAAAATAAAAAATATTGTAAAAATTGATGAAATTACAACCAATAAAGTTTGAAGGTTTGAATCCAAATATCTTGAAAAAAAATCAAACATTACAAAACTAGCTCCAGCCCCTCCTAATCCTCCACTTGCTCCAATTGCAGATGAAAATGAAATTCCAGTCAAGGCAGAAAATACAAGGATGTGCGGTAATCCCATCAGTTTTTCACTTAATTATTAGATTTGACTGAAAATAAGATTTTGTTACACTTTTCCCAATATGTGACTAATTTGATGAATTCCACATTGGTAGGTATTATCGGATAATATTCCAGAGAGGATCAGTTTTTGGGAAAAAATATCCAGAGTCTTTAATGATAGAGAATATAGACTACTTGTCATGAGCAATGGGAATAGGCGAGACACACTAACCGTATTATCAGATTTGCTTGAAAATATGACAGAACCACGCCGTCTGACCCGCTTACTTTACGCTTCAAATCTAAGCTATTCACAGTTTTCAAAATACCTCAAAATGGTAAAAGACATGGGATTAGCTCAAGAACAAAAGGAACCATTTCGTTCTTACACAGTTACACATGATGGAAAATTTTTCATGGAAATGGTTAGAAAGCGTAAAGAAAACTAGTTGACTAACTAGATTAATCTAAAAAGTTGTGCAGCCTTTGATAGAGAAAGATCCTTTAATTTAGGACAGACCTGCTGAATCTTTTCGTAAGGATTATTCTCGTTTACAAGTTTTAGTGTAGAAATTTCTTCATCACAATACATTTTTACCAATTCTAAATTATTTAATCTTTCATCAATTTTTTCAGCTAATGCTTTACCTTCTTCTGTGCCACGAATTGTTCTCAAATACATAAACTCATCAACTGCAATTTTAATTTCATCAAATTCACCGGCATAAGCAATTGTAGTTATTGATGTCTGCAGACTTTGAATTGTACTATTCATATCCGCATGAGGCGCAATGTTTGTAAAAAAAACCACAAGTACGACAATTACCACTAGAAATAATATAATTCTCAATACATTTTTGATAATAACAATTACAAATTATACTGTTCTGGGCTTGGTAATCTAGACTGGCAGATCCAGTATATTAAAAAATAATTTATGCACTCTATTTCTAGTTCGGAATGCCTATTACTGTAATGTCATCAGGCATCATGTGTTCATTAGTAGTTGATGTAAACCACCTAAACTGAATTACTAAAGTATCTACACTGTCAGGTATTGATTTAATTTTTTAAGAATTGTTCTGAAGAGCGGTTCTTTACAGATATTTATTTTCTAAAGCAACGTGTAAACTAGTTAATAGTGAATGTGCTCAAGGTGTCATTTGTGGACATGGTGTTGTCTGAGTGGGAGGGTTTGGATGTGTCGATGGATGTGGCACAAATTGATGATTTCCAGTTTGAAGACTGAGGGGGGTATTGCCGATATTCAGCAGGACCATGTCTCCATTCTTCTTATTTTTTATCTCCAAATTAATTATTTGGTCTTTTTTGCCTGGTTCTCCATTATCATCCATCTCCCATGTTGCATATGCTCCACATACTCCGTTATAGCGGCCATACCCTTCACCCTTATAGACATCAAGTGTTGGTCCTGGATGAGGTGAAGGTGGAGGCTCATTTGGAGAACCATCATCAATACATGTGGCTTTTACAAGTTGTTCTAGATGAAATTTGTTTTTCATCCAGTTGATCTCAAGGTTGTTGGGTGCCTGGGTTGCATCACAGTGAAGTTCAAAGCCGTGGGTTAGCGTAAATGATTTTATGTTGCCATTTTTAGGAACATATACTTTACCACCGCCAACGAAGAAGCCGGATTTTTCTTTACATTCATTATCATTATCATCATCGTCATCATCATCATGTTTTGGATAGTCTTTAGAGTATTTTTTGTGCTCCTCAGAGTAGTGGTTGTAATCGTTGGAGCTAAAGTAGTTCTTGTTATCTTTTAGGAATTTCTCGTGATAGTTCATGAACATTTTAAAGTCAGAGCTGTCC
>DATEAJ010000019.1:0-6902 GCA_035288445.1 Nitrosopumilaceae archaeon | reverse complement strand
CTTTTGAATTGTGATGACAACGGTCCAGCGGTAATGATGATTGTAAACATGACAGTTGATCCAGCTGCAGGTCCCATAGCTATTGGCAGATTATTTTCTGGTAAATTAAAAGATGGTGACAGGATTCACATCATAGATACTAAAAGAGAGGGAAGAATTCAGTCAGTCAACTTTTTCATGGGAAACCAACGTGAAATGGTAGGCGAGCTTGCTGCAGGAAACATTCCAGCACTTTTGGGATTAGAGCATGCAAGAGCCGGACAAACACTATCAAGTGTAGCAGGAATTCACACGTTTGAGGGAATCCAATATGTTTCTGAACCAGTAGTGCAAATTGCTGTAGAACCAAAGCATCCAAAAGACTTGCCAAAACTTGTTGAAGCCTTACGCAGAATCACAATCGAAGATCCAAACCTAGTTGTAAAAATAAACGAGGAGAGCGGAGAGACTGTAATTGCAGGCATGGGTGTGCTGCACCTTGAGATTGCAACTTCGCTCATTGGAGATGCAGGCGTACAAATAGTAACATCACAACCTTTGATAAATTATAGAGAAACAATTCGGGCACCGGCAGGTCCTATCATGGCAAAATCTCCAAACAGACACAACAAGATCTTTATGAAAGTAGAACCGCTTGATGAAAAAGTTTCTGAAATGATTAGAAACGGTACACTAAACGAATACAAGGACGAAAAAGAAGTTGCGGAGATTTTGAGAAATGCTGGCTGGGAAAGGGATGAAGCAAAACGCGTAATGCGCTTTGATCCAAGAGGAAATGTAGTGGTAGATGGCACAAAAGGCGTACAGTTTGTTCAAGAATCAACTGACTCCATATTGTCTGGATTTGAGGATACTATGAAAGAAGGACCCTTGACAAGAGAACAAGTAAGAGGATGCAAGTTTATCTTTCATCACTTTGTTCCACACGAGGACCCAGCACACAGAGGTCTGTCACAACTTGGTCCCGCATCAAGACGCGCATGTATGGGTGTAATGCTTATGGCACAACCTGTTCTCTTGGAACCAACACTTGGAATTGAAGTTAGAGTTCCACAAGAAATGATTGGAAACGTTGCTGGTGTCATATCAGGAAAAAGAGGCAAAGTTTTGAACATGGAACAAAAAGGTGTGATTCACATTTTAACTGGAGAGATTCCAGCTTCTGAAACTTTTGATCTTTCCGAAGTCATGAGAGGACAAACAGCTGGAAAGGCAATGTGGAATACTCACTTTAAGGCATGGACGCCAGTTCCAAACTCTGTCTTGCCAACAATCATGGCAGAAATCAGAAAACGAAAAGGATTGAGTCCAGAGCCACCAACAGTAGACGAATTTATCGACAAAGAGTAAAAAGACAACCCCCCCTTTCCATGCGTAAAAAGTTGGTAATGACTAGCGTAATGACGTAGTGTGATTTGTTGGAGAATAAAAAAAGTTTTGGGATAAACAATTTATCATATCAGGCATATCATAAAGAAGACCATAGAACTCCAACGGAATGATGTTAATTACGGCAATCCTTTGACCTGTTGGAGACGCTGTGGCCACTCTAACTTCAAATAATTCATCGAAATAGTCATAGACTCGTTCAAATTTTTGTAACATCAAAGAAAAAAAAAGAAGGGGGTTGATTTATGTTGCGCCTACATCAAGCTGGGTTGGAATTACAATTAGTGATCTCTCACCAATTACAACTGCTTCGTCAGCATTTTCTACGTTGTCAGTGTCGTCCTCGTCAGTATAGATTCCTTTTACTTCAATGGTATGAGTACCATCTGTGTTAAATTCCTGTCCGAGGTTGACAACGATCCAATTCCATCCGTGTGCGGAATTTGTCTTAATCCAGGTGTTGAAGAATGAGTCAGCACATGTATAGGAAGTTCCATCAATAGAATCATAGATGTCATCTACTGCGATACATAGATCTTGAATTTGATTCAAGATATTTGTATGGATGCCATATGTTCTATCACACATAGTGATTTTTTCTCCTACTGCGACACCATCAACATAGAGTTGGATGTCATGAGCTGCACGGGCGGTGTCAATTTCAACGCCGATAGTACTAGTACGTTGCTTTGAGCTCGTGAGACCTACCTCAGTGTATAGTGCACATTCCTCGTTAAAGAGGATGAGCACATCAGTTGGCTTTGCAGTCTTGATTGTTGTAGATGCAACTGTTTGTTCTAGGCCAGCCTCAAAGATTGCTATAGGCTGGTCGGTAGAATAAACAGATTTGTTAGCACCGCTTGCTATTGCTACCGGAGCAAAACTTGCAACAGCAAGTGAAATGCCCAGGATTGCAGCAAATGAAATTGCTAAGATTGTTTTTGCATTCATCGACGACAAGAAATTTTTATCACTTAAAACAATTACTCAGCTATGATACTGATGTAGCGATCAGATCTTGCGATCGAATTTTTATCATTTATAATAATTGCGTTCCAATGTTGGGAATTTTTTTATTCATTATCAATAAAAATAGATCGCATAAAAGATTGAATAAATGAACAAGAGCCGTTTTCTGTCTGCATTAAGGTTTACTTGTCTTTCAAACTATGTTTTGGATTTTTCCAATGCAAGCATGTGTGCCATAATCTTTTTTTCTAGGTTTTCTGCGCCTGCCCCAAAGTATTCTTTTAAAACGTCATCAAGTTTAGGAAATTCGCTAACATAAACAGGTATTGACATGTGATATTTTTCAGATAATCTATTTTCAATTTTTTTCAAGGCTCTTTCACTCAAGTTATCTCTAATTACACTGCGTACCGACTCGACTAACAGAGTATCTCTTCTTATCATAAAAAAAATAATGCTGAAATAATGTATAAACACCGTCTGCCAAATTTGGAAATTGCCTATCTGATTCAACATAATTTAGTCTAATAGCATCCAAGTCAAATTAGAAAAAACGTAAACACAATTCTAACTTATCATCTTGGTTCATAGTGGCAATCGCAGTTGCATCCTTTGGTGCAATTAATTCTGTTACAATCCTCACAGCGTTTTCGTCTATAGTAACTCAATTTTGGCCACCAACTCAATAATACCTTTTTACTTTTAGGTCTATCTTATCTTCAATTATTCTAGTTATGTATCTAATCTCTTTTTCAATCCATCGTATTCTTCCTGTGTAGTTTTTTTAATTTTCATTCCCGGTTTGTTTCTTGGTTTTGACCTTACCATGCAGTTACAGCAATTACAGTACAGGTCTACAGTCTCATCAGTTGCAGGGTTCTCCTCTCTGTCATGACATCCTTGCCTTGTGATAAAAATCCCACATATCTGACATCGCACTTGGCCTGACAGATAGCGGCTAGTTCCGTCTCGCGGTTTTCTAACCTTATACTCTTTACAAACCCCTTTACAAATGCCCCTGTCTTTGCGCATGTTTAATTCCTAACAAAGAAGAATAAATTTCCATGCATCATAAGATAATTTCCAACAAATCATAATCTACGTTATTATCTGGTAGCAATTGTCGGAAAGATCTTTAAGCAATACTTAAGAGATGATAATTCAATATCATGTGTAAATGGATTTTTTCCATAGAAAGAAAAACAAATGTGAACAATGCAATGAGGGGTTTGCTACTTATGATGAATTAATACGTCATGCAAGGGATATTCATCATCATCAGATAGTAAAATGTACAGATTGCAACAAAGAATTCATTCATGAAAAGGACCGCCGTCACCATGCAAGAAAAGAACATTGAGGAAAAAATGAAAGAAAGATCACATAAGGAAGCACGTCATGATGAACGTCGTTCTCCACAAGATCGAGTAGACAAATAAGCTCGCCATTTTAGTGATGAGCTTTGAATATTTTATATTCAATTTCTTCTCTTGTTCAATAGTTACCTTGCTATCCTAACATACGAATCAACAAAATCTTTTGCATAGATGTTGGCACGCCTTTCGGAACCTCGGTGTACTCCAAGTTTTGATCGTATGTGATGATAATATTCATGCAAAACTATGAAGGGATTGTAAAAAACATCAGAGTTTAAAGCGTAAATCTTTTTTTGAGATGATACATAAACAGCATATACGGTTCTCCTTTTTCCCTTGATTGTTCCAACTACTATTTTGGGACTTTCAACATGATAAAATTCGCTTAGCTTTTCAAGGGCAGTTTCTGTTTTCTTATCTAGAATCATTTGAACTATTTTTGCCTTTGTTAGGTCATCAAGTTCTGGCACGCTTCAGATTATAAAATGCAAAATATAAACAAGAAGATAGATTCCAGTGGTATAAAGACAGACAAGGTTGATTGAAGGGCGAGAAGATTTCTACTAGTTTTTCTATGAATAACTATGAAAGGAATGGATTACAAAAAATTCAGGGAATCAAAAAAAGAATACTTTGTTACAAAAGAAGGCAAGTTTACCAAAAAAGAGGTGATTCAAAAAATGGCAGAGTGGTTAAAACAAAATGAAACTGGTGAACCCTGGGATTTCCTTGAAGAGTACCAAGTAAAAGAAGCTAAATAAAAAGGGAGAAACCAGTCTAATCTGAAATTCTTTGAATGCAAAAAGTCCAAACGAATCAAAGGCAGAGATGATAGTACGCATGTTTCCATCTGATGCAAACCCGGCTGGTAATGTCTTTGGAGGCGAGATCCTAAAACAAATTGATCTTGCAGCAGGTCTTGTTGCACAAAGACATGCACAGACTAACATAGTTACTGCAAGCATTGACAGAGTCAACTTTCTAAAACCAGTCTATGTAGGAAATGCATTGATAGTAAGTGCCAGACTAAATTATGTAAGTAAATCATCGATGGAAATTGAGATCAAAGTGGAAGCAGAAGACATTGCAAAAAACACTCGAACTCTTACAGGTACGGCCTATGTTACTGCAGTAGCACTTGACAAGGATGGCAAGCCAACCCAAGTACCAAAATTAGTGCTTGAAACCGATGAAGACAGGAGAAAGTTTGCAGAAGGAAAGGCAAGGATGGAACAAAGAGCAAAGGAATACAAATTTGCAAAAGAGAGAGCAGAGCATGGGTAGACCATCCAGCTATTTGCCAAAGATAGGAACGTTTGATGGGTCGGGATTTTGGAAAAATGCTTTTGCGCACCAGCGCGGAACCCTGTTAAGAAAAGTCAATGTTCCAGATGATCAAATCAAAATTCTAGTAGACAAGGCATATCATGAATTGCCAGCACCGCTAAGATATGAAATTGAAACTAGCGGAATAAAAAAAGAAGATCTGCGATAGACTAGACAATTCAATTTTAATACCAGTATAATCCTGATTGTATCATGGGCCTTTTCAAGAAAAAAGCCGTCGAAACAAAATGCAAAGAATGTGGCATTGAACTAAATGATCCTGTACGATTGGAAAGGCATATGAAAAAAGCTCACGCCCGCCCGTCTCAGAAAAACTTTGACAGTCCAGGTGGCGGCGGGGGAATGTGGTAAATTACAGAGTTACTTGTCAGAAACGAACTTGTCGGCCCAGTGGGTTCTTGTTTCCATCTTAAATGACGATTGCGGTGTGTTTCCTTCAGCTGCTTGTTTTATTGCAAGAAGAGCTTGTTCTGTGTGATTTTGAAAATCACTGTTTAGTTTTCCTGACATAAATCCTGCCATTCCTTTGAATTTAACATCCCATAGTATTTCCAAGTTGGTACCACCAGCACTTGGTATTACCGTAGTTGTTTTTGTTCCACCAATTATTCCCTTGGTAAATTCTGCAAGAATTTTTTCTTTCGGATAAAGTGTTACATTCTGTAAGCATCTGTCCACTTTGCCCATTGTAATTTCCCGTTTTACAACATTATTTTCTGTTGAGATGGTTCTGACTTTGGTAATATTGTTCCAAAATTTTGATTCTCTGTCAAGATCAGATACAATATTCCAGACTTTGTCTACTGGAGAATTAATCTCAATGGATGATTTTATCTCAGTCACACAAAATTACCTTTTATCGTACAATATAGGTTTTTTATTCTATGGATTAGTTTCCATTATTCTAATTTTATCGTATTTTCCCGAGCCAGATGGAGGAGTATCAGTTGTGTTAAAGCTGTGTTTGTATTTGAAGTAAAGACCTTTTTCCAGATCTTTTCTTGTGCTTTCTCCATCACTTGTCACGTATCTAAAGAATGACTTTTTTTCTTTTAGAAACTCCCTTAGTTTCTCATTTGCTTCATTATCTGACAAATGTTTTGCGTAAATTTGCTGCAAATTATCAGCTGTGCCAACAAATCTTCTTGTATATCCACCGTCTGTTGTTTTTCGCCCCTGAATTTCATACACACCCGCAATTGAAGGAACCTTTGCTTTGTTTGTATTTTCATAACCGATTCTGCTTGACCATGTTATTTTGAAATTACAATTTAGCAATAAGACAGATCGCGTGTCAAGGCAATAAAAGTGTAGCATTTAACAGAAATTTTATATTTTTTGTTCTAGTTACCACAACTGCAGTCATCAGAAACAAATTTTAGTTTGTTTTTTTCTTCGTATTTTGTTTGTTGATAATGCGCGACGTTCATTATACGATCTACAACTGATTTATCTTTCCATGAACCTTCTAGTGCAAACCAAGATTCTATCTCATAGACGTAGTATCTTCCGCCACCTTCAACTATACTTTTGAAAATGTTTTTGATCATATTCTCATCGTCTTGCGAAAGGTTCTTTTTACTAGAAACCGATGTTGTGATTTCGTTTAATCTTATTATGATATCATTTGTCAATGGCATGTCATGGATTCTACTTTTATCATATAAGAAAGTTTCAGATTTATGCGCATGTAAAGCAATACTGCAATAGGAAAGAATACAAAGCTAATCAAAAGAAAATGCATTCGTTGGAAAAGATAGGAATTATTGGAACTGGGATGCTTGGAAGAGCTGTTGCAACGAGGCTTTTAAAATCAGGCTA
>DATEAJ010000018.1:0-2059 GCA_035288445.1 Nitrosopumilaceae archaeon | reverse complement strand
GGGATAAGCATATTTTGAAAAAGTAATCAAGGCTTATAAAAACCATGCATGGGTATTTGCATAATGCGGGAGTCGCCCAGCCTGGCCAAAGGCGCTAGCTTGAGGGGCTAGTATCTTAGGATTTCGAGGGTTCAAATCCCTTCTCCCGCACCACTTTTGTCAAATACATAAAACGAATTTAGATTTGTTCCAAATGATAAAAACACAGATATCAAATCTAAATCTAAAAAAATCAAAATAACAAAAGTAAGAAAATCATGATTTGCCAAACTAATTTTTTTAAAATCAGTTCCTGTTCTTATTTATTGCATCAATAAGGGCAGAACGTCGTATTTCTTCTGTTACAGCTGCTCTTGCATCTTCGATAAGGATTCTATTTACATCAAGCTTTCTACGAGTTTCATTTATTATTTTATCATATATGGCAAAAGGATACAAAAAGAGATACAGATTTTCCATTATTTCAAAAAATTTCCTAGCTTCATTTGCCTTTCCCACTCTGATACTGTCATAAACCAGTCTTTTTAGTTCACCAATACAGTCAAGGAGACCAAGAATGTATGATTCCCCTCTTACTCCAAGTGATGCTGCTGATGGAATGTCTGATTTTTCAACTATGGATATAAACGCAAACGCCTCAACAAGTTCTTGTTCTGCTGTAACGATGTATCTATACAATTCGCTTCTTGATCTCTTTCTTATCTCATCTAGTAGTTTCTTTGCATGCTCAGCTTTTTTTCTACCTGTTTCAAGATCCAATTTATGAATTGAAATTATGGATTGGCTGCAAAGAAGTATGACTTCACGGGTGTTTTTTATTAAATATTCTCGAGAATCTTGCAAGTCATTCAATGATTTTGAAATTTTTGATAAGGACAACTTGACATTTTTTAATGACATGCAACAATGAATAAAAAACCAAGATAAAGCCGTTTGGTAAAGCCCTTATTTGACCAGTTTTTGAATTATTACATGGAAATCACTGTAAAACAGATGATGCAGATTGAAGAGAATGGTCACCAAATGGGATTTCCAAGAAAGATGATGATGGAAAATGCTGGTGCAGCCGCAACGCGGTATATTGTAGAAAAATTTCCCAACATTTCATTGAAAAAAATATTGGTATTTGCAGGACTTGGTAATAACGGCGGAGATGCATTTGTTGTAGCAAGACATCTTGCAGGATATGGCTCTGTTGTTAAAGTAATATTGCTTGGAAACCCAGAAAAAATAAAGACAGAAGAAGGAAGAACAAACTGGAAACTTCTTGAAAAAATGAATTCACTAGATTTGATTGTCGCCTCTGATGTTCATGAATTGGACTTGGAAGCGGATATCATAGTAGATGGGATTTTAGGAACAGGAATCTCTGGCAAAATAAAAGAACCTCATGCATCTGCAATAGATATGATAAACAAATCAAAGGCATTCAAACTTGCTTTAGATGTACCGTCGGGACTTGATCCTGATACGGGAAACGTTAGCGATAAATGTGTCAAAGCAGATGTAACTATAACATTTCATAAGATGAAAGTTGGTATGCCAAAAAGAATGGATGTGTGCGGAATTATTCTTGTGGAAAAGATTGGCATTCCTACAGAGGCTGAGGTTGGTGTGTTATGAAAGTTTATCAATTTGAAGTTGGCGAGATGCAGAATTTTACATACTTGCTTGAGGATGAAGATACGGGGGAAGCCATAGTAATCGATCCTTCATGGGATCTCCCAGATGTAATACAGACCATAGAGAGAAACAACATGAAAGTAAAGTACATTGTAAACACACACTATCATTTTGATCACACCATAGGAAATGACTTTATGGTAAAATCAACAGGAGCAAAAATAATTCAACACAAAGAATCTGCAATAAAGAATGACATGAAGGTATCTGATGGGGACAAGATCAAGTTTGGAAATTCCGAGATTACAGTTTTTCATACACCAGGACATTCAAAAGATAGCATCTGTCTAGTCGGTGACGACAAAATCTTTTCTGGTGATACCATTTTTGTAGGAAACTGTGGAAGAGTTGATCTTCCTGGCGGTAACGCAAGAGA
>DATEAJ010000017.1:0-3079 GCA_035288445.1 Nitrosopumilaceae archaeon | reverse complement strand
ATGTACATCCACCGTTTGACTGGATTTTCTGTTCCAGTCATTGCTTTGTATTGAGCTAGATGAGCATCATGATGAGGATATGCAAGTTCCTTTGCACCTCCATGTATGTCATAATGTAGACCAAAATTTTCAAAAGCTACTGTAGTGTCTTGTATATGCCACCATGGAACACCATTTCCAAATTCACCATTCCATGAAAAACCAAAATCTTCTGAACAATTCCAGAGCATAAAGTCTTCTGGGTTTTTTTTATTTGGACCAATATCCAAGCGGTGCAATTTTAATTGTTCCCTGGATTGTTTTGAAATCTTGCCATAATCCTTGATTGTTTGCGTATCAAAATAGATATTGCCGTTGGCAGAATAGGCGTGTTTATTTTTCATTAGATAGGAAATGTGTTTTACAATATTTGGAACATAGTCTGAGACATGAGCAAGTCTTGTAATGGTGTTTATGTTTAGAAAATTAAGGTCTTTTGTAAATTCATCAGAATAAAATCTAGTCAAAGTATGATAATCAGTTTGTTGGTCAAGTGCCTTGTTAAAGACACTTTGATTAATGTCTGTCATGTTAACAAGAACATCGGTTTTAAAGTCCTGACTTTTTAGATATCTGCACAGAAGATCATATGTCAGAAATATCCTAGCATGACCAAGATGAGTATAATCGTATAATGTTGGTCCGCAGATGAATATCTTAACATCTGGCTTATCAAAAGGCTCAAAGTCTTCTTTCTCTTCAGAAAAAGAATTGAACAGTTTGAGCATCTTTTGATTTATCGTCCGCCTTGAGCTATGATTGGAGACAGAGTCACAGTAGAACGAATCTTTGGAATTCTACGAATCTTGTGAGTGATGATATTTTCCAAAGCCTCTTTTGTTTCACCTTGAAGTTTAACAAAGATGTCGTAAACTCCGTATGTTCCCCGTACTTCTTTTACTTCAGGTATTTTCATAAACTCGTTGATTATGTCAACTTCTGAACCCAAGTCGCAGTTTATGAGTATGTATAATATTTCCACAGGATGGGTCTATTTTTACCAAATAAAATCATATCCATAGCATGGCAAATTTTGTTCGTTTCTTTTTATTCCAGATTCTAAAGTTATAATTTCTCAAACTGGAAAGAATCAACTGATTATGGGTTTGGTTTGACTTGATGTTAGAAAGTAAATTGTATGATAAAAAATTCTTGTTTCTGATCTCCGGTGATTGATTAAAATTTATATAGTTAGATGATTAATGATATAAAATTCATAGTATTTACCATTTTTGGAAATAAAATATTCAATATATTAAAATATAATGTAAGTTATTATATATACTGAGATTGGCTAGAACCAGAGCGCTAATTGTAATTGGACTCATTTTGATCGCTAGTCTTACTCCTATCAATTCTTATGCAATTCACAAATCAGAAAAGCTAAGCTGGCAGATGGTATTTCTTTCAAGCTATCCTGCGTGTAGCAATTATCAATACCAGATTTTAAACAAGTATGATGTAATCGCAGAAAAATACATGAACGTTTACAATTTGGAAAACTCAAAGTACAAACCAAACTGTATGGCAGAAACCAATTATTCTGATTATAAAGTACCTGATGATTTGGATCTACTTATTCTTGTTTATGATAAGAACATTGGTGAAAAAGATCTAAATGCTAATGACATAGGAGGATTTTATAATCATGTAGGAACAGACAAGACAAAAAATCACACCATAGTATTTTGCGATTGCCCAAACTTTAGATTTTCTGACCCAGTATGGATCGTAACTCATGAGTTGTCACATTTCATATTATACTACAAAGGATTTCCTCAGGATATCGTAGAGGATAAAATACACAAATGGGATTCAAAATATGATTATTGTATTGAATCAATTTATGATGATTCATGTACATCAGCTTCGACTAGTATGTATGACGAAAGATCTGGTTATGCATGGGTTGTAATGGCTATATACGAACCAGGGACTATTGATGGGTTCTTTCCTGCTCCAGAAAAAAAGATTATAGATTCACAATATGTTGTTCAAGTTCAAAAAGAAATAACTCGATGGTGGATATCAGGAAAGATTACTGAAGAAGATTATTCAAAAACTCTAGACTATATGATGGTTGATGATACTGTATTAACTAATTCTACCTCCTCATATTTTGATACATCAAATATAATATTTGTTGATGGCCCAAAAGATAAGAAAAGCGATGAGACGTATTATGACTCATCTTCAAATTGGACAGAAGCCCAACTGGATACTATTTTTAGTAGGGTACAGTTCAAGGCTGAACCTGAACCAGCAGTGGGACTACCTGAGTGGTTCAAGACAAGAGCACATCTATGGGTTGAGGATGAAATTGGAGATGAAGCGTTTTTGAGTGGTGTACAATATCTGCTCACAGAAGAAATCAAGAAAACAAACTAAAATCATATTTTCAATAAGAAATTTTTTCAAAATCTGTATAGTCTGTATACTGTGTGGTCGTAAAGCTTAAGATTTCATGGTTCGAAACTGAATTTAGTCATTATGAAAAAAGTTGAACCGATATCTGTGAGTCTGGTGTTGGAAGCAATGCTAAATGAGTTAAACACTTACAATTCTCCAAGAGCAGAAGTCATTATTTTAGAAGCAAATATAGAATTCATTTTAAACGAGTTGTTTAGATTACATTTTGATACTGATGTTTTAAGAAGAATACCAATTGATAAAAAATTAGATGTTTTATCTGATGTAGGCTACATTTCAGAGAAATTCAAAAAAGACATTAGAAAAATTATAGATATTCGTGATCTGTATGCACATAGTCCAGATTTATACGATAAAGCGATACAAACAAAAATTATTTCTGAATTAGATAAATTAAGCTTGATAAAGGAATTACCAGAAAATCTTTTGACCGAATTAAAGAAAAAAGACGCACATTCGCAGATTGTTGATATGTGCATTAAGATCTTGAGCAAAGTTATGAAGGAATATAACGCGATTTTAGAAACAAAACTCAAGAAGGATGACTACCAAAGGTAAGAGCATGCCCTCATCCTTGGCATATTAGTTATTGTGATGATACCATCTCTGA
>DATEAJ010000016.1:0-6711 GCA_035288445.1 Nitrosopumilaceae archaeon | reverse complement strand
TGGTCCATCATCTGTCTCATTATAGAAACTAACTTTTCCTCCAACGCATGGAATTTCAAAATATTTTGCATAGTCAGTTATTCCTTCAAGTGATTCTTTGAATGTCCAAAAGATTTCAGGATCTTCTGGATTTCCAAATTGCAAATGATCAACCATTCCAATTGGTCTCGCGCCAGTACAGATCACATTTCTACATGCTTCTTCAAAACATCCGATAGCGCCTTGTCTGGGATCAACGTAACATTGTTTTGAGTTGCCATCAATTTTTACAGCCAAGAATTTTCCGTTGTCAAGTCGTAACACAGATGCGTCTTGCCCTGGTTTTACTACGGTCCTTATTCCTACTTCGTGGTCATATTGACCATAAACCCAGATTTTACTTGCAATGTTTGGATTTGCAAGCATTCTAAGAAGGATTTTTGTGAGATCACTTGGAGTGTTTGGTTTTTTTATATCTTGTATTGTTTTAAGATATTTTGGTTTTATTGCAGGTCTGTCAAGTAATGGCGCATTTGCTACAACCGTGCTTGGAAGTCTTGCAATAGTGTTTGTTTCAACTTTTACTTGCATTATTCTATCTTCTTTTACTCTTCCTATGACTGAATATGGAACGTGAAATTTTTCACATATTTCTTTTAGCAATTGAAGATTATATCTATCAGTTATCACAAGCATTCTTTCCTGAGATTCAGAAATCATTATCTCAGTTGGAGACATTCCTGACTCTCTTTTGTGTACTCGTGCTACATCCAATTCAATTCCAATAGAAAGAGCATCAGCGGTTTCAGATATTGCGCACGAAAGACCGCCACCACCCAAGTCTTTCATGGCTTTTATGCAGCCCTTATCTCGCGCCTCAAGTATTGCTTCAATGACTAGTTTTTCAATAAAAGGATCTGGGATTTGAACTGCTGAACGATTTTCTGATTCTAATGTGTCAGATGCAAATTGTGAGCCGCCCATACCGTCACGCCCAGTAGAGCCGCCAATCAAAACTACAAAATCATCTTTGTCTGCTCTATTTTTGATAAGTTTGTTTTTCTTCCCAAATCCAATTGCTGCTACATCAATCAGCGCATAATTTTTAAAACAATCATCAAATTCTATTTCTCCGCCCACAGTAGGAATTCCAAGACAATTCCCATAGTCGGCTATTCCACGTACCGCATTTTTGAAAAGCCATTTTGCATGATTGTCTTTTTCTATATTTCCAAAACGCAAACCATCAAGTATCGCAATTGGTCTTGTACCAGCTGACAGAATATCTCTAATAACACCGCCAACACCAGTTGCAGCTCCTCCGTATGGTTCCACCGCAGAAGGATGGTTGTGACTTTCTATGTGTACTGTAACAACATAATCATCCCCAACATCAAGTACGCCCGAATCATACCCTGTTCCTGAAATGACTCGTTTACCTTCTTTTGGTAGAATCCTTAGATGTTTTTTTGATGATTTGTATGAACAGTGTTCTGACCACTCTGCTGCAATTATTTGTAATTCAAGTGAATTTGGCTTACGCCCAATTTTTTTCTCAAGAAAGGTGTGTTCTTGTGCGGTTAGACTCATTGTGCAATACCCATCGTAGCCAAAAGAGATTCAAAAATCATTGAGGCAGGTTTGGAATTCTTTGGATTTATGATTGATTCTGCAGCTCTCTCAGGATGAGGCATCATTCCTACTACGTTTCCTTTTTTGTTACATATGCCAGCGATATTATTAGTCGAACCGTTCACTTCTTCACAATATGTAAAAACTATCTGATTGTTTTTCTTAAGCAAGTTCAGAGTTTCTTTATCTGCATAGTATCTTCCTTCACCATTAGCAATCGGTATTGGAATTCTTTGATTCAGTTTGAATTTGTTAGTAAATGGAGTTTTGTTGTTTTTCACTATGAGTTCAGTCCATTTACACATAAAATTAAGTGATGTATTTTTAAGAAGTGCGCCAGGCAAAAGACCTGCTTCAACTAGAATTTGAAATCCGTTGCATACTCCAAGTATTGGCATTCCTTTTTCTGCCATTTTTTTTATACCAGCAATGACTGGACTGTGTGCTGCTATGACTCCAGCTCGGAGTCGATCACCATATGAAAATCCGCCGGGAAGAACGATGGCATCAAGATTCTTGGATAGTTCTTGCTCGTGCCATAAAAGTTCTGTATTTAGTTTAAAAACATCGGTGAGTACATGTTGCATATCACGATCGCAGTTACTTCCTGGAAAAACTACAATGCCTACTTTCACATTTTTTGTATCTTGCTAGCATTATTAAATTGAATCGAATGAAATCGTTTTTATTCAATTTCTTTTTGATTATAGATATGACACATGTTCGCGATATCATGATTCGCAATGTAATCACTATCGATCATAATAAAACAGCAAAGGACGTGGCACTTTTAATGTCAGAAAAACAGATCAGTTCATTGGTAGTCATAAAAGATGGCAATCCAATAGGGCTTGTTACTGAAAGAGATCTTTCCCGCAAGGTCTTGACTACGGATAGGAAAAGTTCAGACGTACAGCTTTCTGAGATAATGTCCATGAAATTCCGCTGGGTTGAACCAATGACGCCCATAGAAGACGCCATTCAAAAAATGATAAATAACAACATACGCAGGTTACTTGTCTTAGAAGAAGGCAAACTTGTTGGAATAATAACAGAAACTGACTTGGCAAGACATCTTAGAAGCAAGCTCCTCATAGATGGAGCACTCGAAGATTTCACTGCTTTAAAACGCAAAATAGTAAAAAGTGGTTAGACTTCAGAGCTTTCTACGGTTACATGGCTTACTAGTGGATTATATATTCTAAATTCGTTGCACAGATCCATCACGGTTTTTTCTGCAATTTTCTTGTTTTTTGCATCAACTTCAAATTTTAACATCTTGGCAGAACGTATTTTCTTTACAGATGAATTATTTCCTTTGAGAATCAGATCATGTAATATGGTCTCGCCTTCTGGATCGTTTATCTCTGGTTTATTTTCTATAATCACACTAACTTTGAAGGAAGGCATGCTGGGTTGTTTGGTTGTAATTAATTTAAGCTTTGGTTTATTGATAACATTTTAAACCATCAGATTTTCCCTTTACATTATGCCAATGTAGCTCAGCCTGGCTAGAGCATCTGACTTGTAATCAGAAGGTCGAGGGTCCAAATCCCTTCATTGGCTTTTATTATTACAGACAAAGTTAAGTAACAAATACGTAGAAAGAACACATGCAACTAGGATATGTTTTGATAAACTGTGACCTTGGAACAGAAGAATACATCTTAGAGGAGCTTAAAAGAATTCCACAGGTCAAAAAAGCATATGTCACTTTTGGATCTTATGATTTGATAGCTGAAATCCAAGCTAAAACTCAAGAGGATTTTGATAAAGCAGTTTCACATGGAATTAGAAACATATCTAGAGTGATAAGCACGATGACGCTTAAAGCAGTAAATCCCGAAGGGTAACTAGTCAATTTTGTCTAATTATTGATGGCAAACGAGTTTATCGACGAAGAGTAAAAGGCAAAGCCATTTTTGTAATTTCGTCTTATCTACATCAAATCTATTGCTGATTCGAGTCCAATCTGTTGTCTAAGTTGAATCTTCTGTTGTTCATCCACCATTTCGTTCTTTACAGATTGTAATAATTCAATTATGTAACTGGCTTTCAAAGCCTCCTTATTGAACTTAGCTTTGATAGCTATTTTGTTATTTAACATAGTGAATTTCAGATTTTTAAATACTCCCACATATTTTTTAATTTCTCTGGCATCTGAAGTAAATATGGAACCTCGCTCAATTAACATACCCTCTCTAATCAATTCATTAATTTTTTTATAAGCAGTATCCTCTGGCAAACCAGAGAGATCAACAATCTTTGCAATGATATGTGGCTGTTTATTTGACAAAATTTCTAAAATCCTTTCTTTGTTTTTATCTGTATAAGCATTCAAAATTGTTGAAATAAGAGATTTATCGTGAATTATCGTCCATTCTTTATCCATTTCTGTTGATGTTGCCAAATCTAGGGCATTTTCAAGAATGGCCTTTTCAAGCAGAATCCGACTTCGGCCGAAAACTGTTCGTAATATAGCCTCAAGTTTGTAGGTGTTTTTGCTGCATTCTATTAGTGAGAAATTATATTTTTCGAATATCACATTCTCTATTTTTTGCATATCTATTTTTGTGACATTCTCTGTTTGGATTTCTAAAGAGTCTACTGATCTTTTCTCTACTATGTACATATGTAATTACCAAGTCTGGAAATTTTATATAAACCCCATCTGCCAAATTTGGAAGTGACTCAATTAAAGTCAAAAAAAAGCAGCATGGGGAAAGAAAACCAATTCAATGTCACTGCAAACAATGTGATTGCAATCAGGGTAAGTTTTGTGTTCATTGTGATTTCCCATTTTTGGAAATAACTTAGGCATTTAAAGGCAAATTGTGTCAAGTTGCGTTATATCATCGATGATCCTCCTCTTGAAAAATTTCCAACAAATCATACCGTCCGTCATAATCTAGTCATAACGAAAAGCCTTTCGGTTTTTACGAACAAAGGGGATGAAATGGACATCTTTTTCTAGAAAGTGGAATCTATGAGATGAATAATATTTATTCAAAAATTATGAATAAACCGATTCCAATTTCTATGAATTATTTTGGAAAAGATGAATTTAGAATCTATGTATTTATGATTTGAGGTAACCTTGGAAGATTGTTTGGATTTTGACTTTTATTATTAATAGGCAATTCTACGATAAAGGTGGTACCTTTGCCAACTTTTGTTTTCACATTTATGGTTCCTTTGTGTTGCTCTATGATGTTTTTACAAGAGGGCAAACCAAGACCTGTCCCCTCTTGTTTGGTAGTAAACAATGGATCAAAGATTTTAGGCAAAATCTCATCTGGTATGCCTGGTCCTGAATCTTCTACCTCAATCTTTACCAAATCATGGTCTTCCATTATTCTTATATTCAAAGTTCCAACATCTTTCATTGCCTGTCTAGCATTTTGGAAAAGGTTCTCAAAAACAACTTCTAATTGATCACTATCACAATCTAGTGTTACGTCATTAGTTGGGACACTAATTTTAATAGAATCAGGAATATCGGTATTTTTAATCACAGATTTTAAAATTTTGTTAATTGAAGTTTTTTCTACCTTGGGTGGTTTTGTAGATACAAAATTCATCACACTTTCAATTTGATTTGACATTCTCTGCATTGAAAGATTAATCCTTTTTACATCTTGGTTAATTTCTGAATCCTCTCCATATTTGTTTTGAATCAAAAATAGTGCCATTCGTATCACGATTAAAGGGTTTCGAAGATCATGTGCAAGTCTTGCAGCCAATTCACCAATGGCTGATAATCTCTCGGTTTTGACAATCTTTTCTTGCTGCTCCTTTAATAAAGTAGTCATTATCTTCATTTCATTTACCAAGTTTTGTAGTTCATCAAATCCCTTAGGATGGGATTCTATTTCTAGATCTCCACTTCCTATTTTTTTTGCATATTCATGGATTTGTCTAATGGGTTTTATCAAATTTTCTCTAAATGCGTAATACGTCAACAAGATTCCAATACTAGAAATGGCAATTACAGAATATACAATCAGATTAATAATTTTATTTTCATTTACATGGTATGAATCTATCGAATCTAATGATACATGTGTTTCAATTACTCCCATGACGGTATTTGAATCTGATTTGATTGGAATATAGATTTCTAATAAATTATTAGCAGATCCTCCCGATAAGTTTTCTGAAGGTTTCGAATTAGAAAACGTAGAGACAATATCTCCTCCTAATGCAGTATTAATCACATCATCATTGAAGGTTTTCCCTATGACTTCTTTATCATCAGAATATATCACTGTTTTATCAGTACTCCAAACTGTCATACCAACTATCTCTCCGTTATTGATTTGAAGAAGAAATTCTGAAAATGTTTTTTCTCTTTTATCAAAATTATTTGGAATAAAATCTTCATCTTTCAAATATTCATTTGCTTCTATATCGACTCTTTTTACTTTTTCATCAATTACTCGTTTATATACAACATTTTTGTATGACTCTGTTGCAAAATTTGACAATATTATTCCCCCAACTAAGGTCAAAATTATTACGAATGCCAACCATGTAATTATTCCCGTATTAATTTTCAATTGTATCAGATCCCACCAATGAATTTTCGCTCTCCATTTGGTCTTCTTTAGCATTAAGTCAAAGTAATATTTTGTATGTATCTCTTAAAACATACTGATCCTTTATAATAAATTAATGTAACAAAAAAAAGTGGACGAGAAGATATATCCATTAAAAAATAGAGAAATTGAAACGTTTGATGATTATAGAAACAATGCGAGAATAAACTATCGAGGTCACCTGACTGGAATAGTAGTAGACGATAGTCTAGACATAGTTGAATTGTTTAGTACATGTTTAGAGTTAAAGGGAATCAAAGTTCTTGGTAAAGGTTATGATGGAAACGACGCCTTTGAATTATTTAAGCAGTTAAGACCCGATATAGTATTTTTAGATATAATGATGCCAAGATATGATGGGTTTTATGCATTAGAAAAAATTAGAGAGATAGATCCACAAGCTAAAATATTAATGGTAACAGCAGATCTAACAACCGCAACTGCAGAAAGATTGAAAGGTCTACCATCAACTGCTGTCATTTACAAGCCTTTCGACTTTGAT
>DATEAJ010000015.1:0-6259 GCA_035288445.1 Nitrosopumilaceae archaeon | reverse complement strand
GAATTTAAAGTGGCTTTTCAGGCTTTCTCTGATTTTCATCAGCATAATTGACTACATTTCCGTCAGGAGTCATAACACCCACAAAGACTTTCTCGTATTTTTTGAGAACTTTCCTATGGTCTGCAAGTGACATGTCAAGTTTCATCTCATTCATGACCATAACCCTATAGGTTTTCCATTCGTTCCAGCACGTATTACAACATGGATAATTTGCTGCAACGGGATCAAGATTCTCATCATCTGGAATCTCTTTTTTACACTTTGTACATGTTCTTACCATAACAAACCCAATTAAGCATAGTCATTTAATCTTTTTTTAAGAAAGAATATTACAGTGCAAGACGTAAGGAAACCATGAAGATAAAGTGCCCAAAATGCGATGGCATAGCACATCTTGCTGATGACTTTTCTTTTGTAAGATGCGATCCTTGTTCCCTTGATATGACGTATGGCGAGTATGTGAAAATCATTGCATACAAAGACTCCACATATTCTGACATTTTAGGAGATTATGTTGGTAGTACAGAGGGCACAAAAGCTGGAACTCTTGACGATTGGTAGAAAAAAATTACCTGTAAGATTTAATTAATTTCTAAAGAGATTGAGGTTATTGCAATTCATATTTGAGATCATTTTGAACCTGATAGGTTTTCTAGTAGGAGTCGTCATCGGAATTTTATCTTATACTGGATTTAAGAATACAGGCAGTCCTACTCTTTTCAGACTGACGATTGCCTTTCTGTCAATAAGCATAGGCTTTGGTGTAGTAGGGGCAGGATTTCTGACAGAATCCCTTGTTATCAAATCTGGCGACATAGAACCATGGATTCAGACCTTAGGCATAGGCATTCAGACAGTGGGATATTTTTTCATAGCTTTTTCTCACAGCATCAAGGCATTTTTTCCAAAATCAAGATACTTCAGAACTATAGCAGTACCACTTTTTGTCATCCCAGGAAATTCAATTGAGCATATTATAAGGTCAATTTCTTTTATCCTATTGATATATGGGACAATAGAGACAATTCTATCGTATATGGAGAACAAGAAAAGCAGTACGGTTTTTGTGGCTTCAGGCCTTGGCCTTCTCGCTTTAGGCGAATTTCTAGGATGGTATTCTGTTGTTTTTCCGCAATCGGTTCTTTACTATGTCTCAATATCTACCAAGATAGCGGGCTTGGGTGCCCTATTTGTTCCAGTTTCTAAAATGCCACTCACGGGGATGAAATTTGGCGGCAGTATATAGAACCCACATGAGTATCATAGGAGACATTCTAGCTACTACTAGAGATGAAGCTCCAGATGAATCGGGAGCAAGTGTCACTTATCTAATCCGCAAGGCAAACGTTTCTCATGTAAGACTCTCTAAAATATTAGAGATGCTCGTGCAACAAGGTCTGCTAGAACAGAGAAGTTCGGATAGAGCATGCAAGTATAAGATAAGTGATAGAGGAAGAGAATTTTTACAGGCTTACCGTGGATTTAGAGAATTTGCAGACAACTTTGGTCTGAGAATTTAGTATTAATCATCTTCTGTTTCTTCGTCTTCTTCATCTTCCACATCGTCGTCAAAATCATCTTCAAAACCATTATCGGGCTCGTCTGACATCGGCTGTAAGAAAAGCCGATTTACTATTAAAGATTTAGTTATGATTCAGAATTTTCCATGTTTTATTTGACAAGAATAACCATATGTTGAATACACTGTATTTCAAACAATCTTCACAGTACCGCTGTTGTGCATGGCAATTCTTTTCAACAAACTCTTATGATGGTGCTACCCAACCGCCACAAGAAACGCATATGTCCATGCCATCTTCATTTACATAGGTTTCAGATCCTGGCGGGCATTGACATTGTTGAATTTCTATATCCATGCAACATACTACAACAATCAATCTTATATCATTTTCAATAACAAAACATAATTTACTAATGACTACTTGAAAAATTGTGATAGTTGCTTGCGATCAGAATGGAATCAATCTAGCTGCAACTACAATAAAAAATGGCGGTGTGGTAGTATTTCCTACAGATACTGTTTATGGCATTGGCTGCGATCCACGAAATGCAAAAGCAGTAGAAGCAATTTTCCGAATAAAGAAGAGAAAAGAGTCAAAGCAATTACCAGTACTAGGATATTCTAAGGAAGAAGTCTCAAAAATAGCTGTTTTTGATGATATTTCAAGTAAGATAGCTGACAGGTTCTGGCCAGGTCAAGTAACTTTAGTTTTGAAATTAAAAGACAATGAAATAAAAAAAGCAATGAATTTGAATGATAAGATAGCTGTTCGTGTACCAAGTCACCCATGTGTTTTGGCACTTTTAAAAGAGTGTAAACTCATTGTTGGCACTAGTGCGAATTTTTCTGGACATCCAGCTTTTTCTGATTCAAAAAAGGTTCAAGAAAATTTTTCTGGATATGATGTTTTCTTGGACGGTGGCACAATTTCAAATTCTGTGAGTTCAACAATTGTTGAAGTAAAAGATGGAATTTTGAGGATATCAAGACAAGGAAAGATAACAAAAGAGGAGATTATCAACTCCCTTTGAATCTGATTATAACATCTAGTAGACATCTTGAGTCTGAAGCTGCCGAAGAAATGTCAGAAATTCTAGAAGAGTTTGGAGATCCTAATGCAACAGTCGAAATATCTGAACTATCTGGAATTCTTACGGCTACAACTTCACTTGATCCATTTCTGGTTGTAAAAAAGATTCGAGAAAAGATACTGGATGAACCGTGGTTGATAAGATATTGCCTAAGAGTCATACCATTACATGATACAGTCTATACAAAAAAAGAAGACATTGTAAATTCTGTTCTCAATCATGTCATTGTAATGCAGCTACATGATACATACAGAATCACAGTAGAAAAAAGGCATTCTGAAATTCCTACTAGTGAAATCATAAGTGAAATTGCAGACAAAATTCAGAACAAGGTATCACTTGAGAAATTTGATTGGATAATACTAATAGAAATACTTGGTAAGAGAACAGGAATTGCAATCCTAAGAGAGGATGATATTCTAAGTACACAGAAAGTAAAGCGCAGTTTATCTGAATAGAATTGCTGCTTTTTCTGCAAGCAGATCTTCTAATGGCGTATTTGATATTACAGCATCTAATTGTTTTTTTGATATTTTAAATTCTTTTTTTAGAAAGACGACATTTTTTATTGAAATCAAATTTGATTTCAAATGAGTTCTTACCTCATAAAACAATTTGTTAAGTGATTGTTTCCTTCCAATCACTATTAAAATAAAATCTTGTTTCCTTTGTAGTCCAATCTTTTTTATGGCTTCACTAATCTGTTTTGTACATGCAAATCGCATCAAAATGTCTGTTTCAATTTTATTTGAGAGCATGATTCTATCTTTTTGTGCTGCTCGTGATATTGCAATAATCTTTTTAGCATGATTTGGGCCAAGTACAAAACACGATCTTATGCCCTGAATTACTAGATCAGGATATTTTTTACGTAAATCATCAAGAAAACCTATTGGATCGTCAACGTGTTTTATTCCTATAAGCTCTATGTTGTCATTAAAAATCTGAAACTTCATTCTTTGACTGCCACCATGTATTACAGGAATTATGCTTACAGTATCTCCATCTTTGATCTTTGTTTCAAAACCATCGAGAGTTGAAGAATCAACTCCATTAACAGCAACTAGTATATTTTTGACGTCTAAAGCATGTGTGTTTTTTGGTATTTGTGTTTGAAGAAAAACTAAAAGTTCAGAGATTGTGGAATTATCTTTTTCAAATTTTAGTTTGTCTGTTGAAAGAGCCTTTTTTGCTCCACCAAGGAGATTAATTGTTATCATTTGTTCTAAAATTGATTTTTGCCTTATATTGAATTTTGTTTAGATTGAGAACTAATAATTTAGTTAAGTATCTCTTCTTCTTGTAGTTCTTCTGTTTCATTAACAGATTGAGTCTCTTGGATGGCCTGAGCCTCTTTTTCTTTTTGTTCTTCAATTTCGCGTTTGATAAATGTAGTTATGTAACCTGCAATCTCATTTTTGAGGCCTTTTGATCTAACTATAGCTACATCATCTAGTGCCTTTTTGTTTTGTACAAAATCAGTTCCGAATCTAGATTTATGTAAATCCATGACTTCTGTCGAAATTCGTTTGATTCTGTTCACGTCTTCGATTGGATGTAGGGTTTTTTATACCTATACACCCAGATAGCGCTTGGAGTTTTGTTCAATCTCACATGAAAGATCATCGTATGTTTTGTTCAAGACTTTGGATGCACAAAACACAACACTTGGAAGAAAAGTGATTTGAGCAGTTTTCATTGCAAAACATCGTGAAAATCGTACAGGACCATCTGTTTCTACAAGTATTTTATCTCTGTTTGTTTCTGAAAGCAAAGCTTGTTTATCTTTTGCATAAATCATAGCAGGTCCATAAGAAGCATAACATCCAAGTTCCATTGTTGTCTTTAGTTGTTTTTTACTACCAGCAAACCAATGCAAAAGCACTCCAGGAATCGAATATGAAGGCAGAATAGAAAGTATTTCATCTAGTGTAGTACGTGAGTGAATTGAAACAGGTTTATGTAGTTTTTCAGCAATTGAAAGCATTTTATGAAATACCGTTTCTTGTCTTTTGAAACCATCTTGACTTGAAACATATGTTTTGTCAAGACCAATTTCGCCAATTCCCGTAATTTGACTAGAATTTTTTTCGATCAATTCAACAACAGGTTCTAAATCATCGTTAGCTTTTTCTGGATGAATGCCTACAAAGGGTAATACAAGTTTGGTTTTTTTGCTAAGATCGAGTGTTTTTTCTGAAGTATGAAGATCCATCGATACGCAACATGCACGTATCTTCGTCTTTTCCATACTTGTAATAATGAATGGTATGTCTTGTGAATACTCCTTATCAGAAAGATGGATGTGTGCATCTGTAAGCCAGCTCATAACATGCCTATAATTTTCTCCTTAAAATAGTCTGTAGAAATCGATTTGTGCGTAGGTTTTTTTCCACTCGAAGTCTTTTATCACAGATAAGAAAAACCACTTTATGACAGCCTCGGAATTTGGCCTTTCTGCAATGTATCGTATTTTAAAAAAATCAGGTGCAGAAAGAGTAAGTGATGAATCTGCAGATGAATTGAGGAGGATATTGGAAGAAATCGGTACTGCCATAGCCAAAAGTGCAGTAGATATGTCGATTCATGCGGGAAGAAAGACAGTCAAAGCAGAAGATGTCAGATTGGCTGCAAAACCATTTGCAAAATTCTAAACCTAAAAGATTTAATTGTTCATCAGGAGCTTTTTTGACTGCGGTGAGGTGGCAGAGCGGCTATGCGTTCGCCTGCAGAGCGAATCTATAGGGGTTCGAATCCCTTCCTCACCTTTGTCATGATTATATCATAATAACCAGCCTTTCTAAATACCGGATTTTCTAATCATCATAGTTTGGCAGACAGAACCAATGGTCTATTGGAATACATCCCAGGTGCTCGTCCAATTTTGTTTCAGACTACAAATGGACAACCACTTGAAGGATTTGTGCAAAACATACGTAACAGTATTAAAGAATATGCAGAAAGTGCTCAGAGTGAAGTAGAAAAAGGGAACAATTTTTTGCAATGGGTTCTAACAAGAGTTTTCGAAGCAACTGAAGATGATGCTACTGATGCAATAGTAGATGGCGCAAACGATTTAGGAATAGATGCATATCTTCCAGTTGATTTTTCTGAAGGCACCGTGCGATTGTTTCAATCAAAGTATGGCACATCTCATTCCATGGAAGCAATTGCTAAATTCAAAGAAGATGCCAAAAACCTACAAAATCGAGATATTACAAAGATGCGTCCTGAACTTGCACATCTTGTTACTCAGATACGTGAAAAGAATCTAAAAATAGAATGTGTATATGTAACAGATCAAAAAGTCGACTATCAAAACAGTGATTCTTTTGAGATATGCGATATTGATTCTATAGTACAGAAGCTCTGGGATAGAATAAAAAAACCAGCAGCAGGAAAAAAAGCATCTATCAAACTAGAAAGTAAACTAAAGTACCACAGTACAATACTTGGCATTTTGAAATTAAGAGAGTTAACAAACTTTGTTACAAAAAATCGAGATTATGTCTTTGAATCAAACATCAGGCAATGGATGCAGTTTAAAACCACAGTAAACAAGGGCATACGAGAAACTCTTCAAGAATCTCCTGACAAATTCTTCTATTACAACAACGGCATAACCATTGTTGTAAGCGACTTTGAA
>DATEAJ010000014.1:0-2037 GCA_035288445.1 Nitrosopumilaceae archaeon | reverse complement strand
TGTGTTTTCCATGGATGCAAAACCGATTGACAGCATATTCAATCTCGTATCCGCAAGTACCACTACAGGTTTTCAAACAATCTCGCTAAATAATTTGAATCCAGCAGCATTTGCTGTAATTATTATTGTAATGATCATTGGTGGGTGTGGTTTTTCAACTGCAGGAGGGCTGAAGATCTTCAGATTAATGAAACTTGCCGATGTTAGAAATCTTTTCAAAAAGCAAATGTCAAAGTCACATAAAAATGAAATAATTACTGCGTTAATTCTACTTGTAGCGTTTCCTATAATTCCATTATTTGTTGCAAACCATATGCATTCTCTAGGATATGATTTTGGAGATGCGTATTTTGATGCTATTTCTGGATTGACTACTACAGGATTGAGAGCAGGAACAGTTACTGCAGACCTGGATTCATTTTCAATCATGGTATTTTCTTTTTTGCCAATATTAGGAAGAGTTGAGATTATTTTGTTACTATACATTTTTGTTCCCAAGTTAATTCCTTGATTCCTCTTTCTAAGTTCAATCATTAGATAATTCCGTATCATCAAAATCTAGTGTTTTCTTAGTTGATTGAAACAGGTTGTAGAACAAACATCTAAACTACTTTTCAATCTTTACTTTGTTTACCTTTTCTTTTTTCTTAGAATCTGCGATAACTCTTCTTCAAAGAAAAATTTGTCTCCTGAATATGGCTTGAGCTCATCAATCCATATTGCATTTTCATCGTATTGTGCTAAAAATGGTATTTGTACCCACTTTGGATTTCTTCCCTGCAAAAACCTCATTACAATTGCCTTGTTATCGCCCAAGTCTGCAACACCCAAAACCTGAATCTTACCTGGTGTGGCAGACATGCTAGGTCCCCTGACAGTCCTGCATAGGCCGCTTACCTTCTGGTATGCATCACGAAAAATCTCTTGAGCTCTAATCAAAGGTATGCCAAAGTAATGCTGTGCACCGGTGTCTCTTACGATAAACATGTAGTAAGGAACACAGCCAAGTTGAACCTGTCTTCTCCACATTTCAGCCCACGAATCTGGGTTGTCATTAACATGTGCAAGAACAGGTGACTGCGTTCTAATCTGAGTGCCAGTTTTGCGAATCTTGGAGATTGCAGCCTTTACTGCATCAGTTGAAAGCTCAACTGGATGTGTAAAGTGAGCCATCAGTGAAAGATGAATGCCCTTTTCGTTTACTCGCTCAAAAAGTCTCAGTGTTTCTTTGGCATCATCATCGGTTAGAAACTTGTAAGGCCAAAACGCAAGAGCCTTTGTCCCAATTCGTATAGTTTTAAGGCTTGGAATTTGTGCATCCAAAAGTACATCAATGTATGTAGCAAGTATTTTTGTTTTCATTATCATTGGGTCGCCTCCAGTAAAGAGAACATCTGTAATCTCTTGGTGTTCCTTCAAGTATCGCACCAGAAGATCCGTTTCCTGCATTGCAAATTTTAGCTCATTCATTCCTACAAATTGCGGCCACCTAAAGCAAAAACTACAGTATGCATGACAAGTCTGTCCCTGGCTTGGAAAGAAAAGAACTGTCTCTTTGTACATGTGCTGCATTCCGTACAGCTTGGTACCATCTTTTAGCTGGGGCACGTTATGTTCCATTTGTCCAGCTGGATGTGGATTTAGCTCCAGTCGAATCTTGTTTGCAACTTGTTGGATTTCCTGTTTAGTAGAACTATTTTGGAGGGCTTTTGCCATCGTTTCATAATGGTGTGGCTTGAGCATCTCCTTTTGTGGAAATGTTAGAACAAAGATAGGATCGTTTAGAATATTCTTCCAGTCGATTAGCTGCTCTACAACATAGTTGTTTGTTTTAAAGGGCAAGACATTTCCAACAACTTCAATGTCAAAAAGTTCTTCTTCTGATAGTTTTTTTAACTGAGGGATTTCTCTAAAATTATTCAAAGAATATGGTATGTATGTAGGTCCGGAATAATTCCAGATGTTTTCGGTCTTTTGCCTAATCACATAAAATAAAAAATTTTATCATTGTTAAGTGTTGCCCAAAAGAAATAAAAA
>DATEAJ010000013.1:0-2020 GCA_035288445.1 Nitrosopumilaceae archaeon | reverse complement strand
TCAGGATTCGAAAAATCAACTCCAGTATCTACAACTGCAATGTTTACACCAGCTCCAGTATAACCATATTTGTTAAATGCTTCTTCTGATTTTACAATATTTCCTATTCTAGATATATCTGGAATTTCATTGGTGTTATTTTCTAAATGAAAATCTAAAAGAAAGTCTTCAACAACTGTATAACCTGCTGCATTGAATTTTGCTGCTTCATTTTCTGAAAAGACTCCTACTGAGAAAAAACCGTCTTTTGTATTCACCGAATGGATTAGATTACTCTTGACTGTTTTTACATCGTTAATTGAGCCATAACCAAAAACTAGATATCTTTTAACATTTTTTTGTTCATTTAATATAGTTGGTTCTATTTTTACAATTTTTGAAGAGTGTTCAATTTTTAAATTAGTGTCTTGAAATGAATTTTGTTGAGGAAGATCACCACCTAAAAATCCCTGTGAGCTTCCAATTAGTACAGAAAAAAGAAGTACCACAGATAAAAATACAGGCAGCATCCTAGTCATATTTGGGAAATAGTTATTTTTTACTCTTATTGAATGTGAGCAGGAAAACTACACACTTAGGGTTGGGATGAGAGCGATCCATATCATATAATAACCCGACTGTCAAATAATAAAAAAAGCATATCAAATACAGTGCGAAATTACAAGTTCAGATTGTACCCAACTGCACAGCAAGAATACAAACTAAATAACAATCTTAATGTCTGCAAGTGGGTATACAACAAATTTGTAGAACAGGCTCAAAATAATTTTCTTAGCAGAAACGACATGAATTACATTCTAACAGAACTAAAACAGCAGGAACAATGGTTGTATCAATATCATAGTAAGATGCTTCAAATGGTATCTACACAACTCGAATCAGCAGAAAAATCACTAATTGAACTATCAAAGAAAGGTCACAATACAGGAAAACTACGATTTGCCAGATACGGAGAATATCGAACTTTTACATACAGCCAATCAGGCTACAAGTTTGAACAGTATGGCAAACAGGATTACCTCTATCTCTCAAAGATAGGATATATCGAAATTAGAAAACATAGAGAAATTCCACAAAATGCAAACATCAAGCAAGTAACAGTAACAAGATCAAAGAGTGGTAACTGGCATGCTTATGTTACTTGTGAGATACAAGAACCGATAATTGACATTCCAAAAATTTCATTTAAAAGAGCGGTAGGTATTGATGTCGGAATAAAGTCATTTGCCTATGACAGTAACGGATACCAAACGCCAAATCCACTGAACTTAAAAAAAGTGCTAAAACCGTTAGCTAGAGCGCAGAGAAAGATATCAAGAAGAGTGAAAGGATCAAAGAACAGACGAAAGGCAGTAAAATTCTACCAGATAATCCATGAAAGAATCAAAAACCGCAGAAAAGATTTCCAGCACAAACTATCAACCCAGTATGCAAGGAATAATGATGTGGTGTTTGTAGAAAAACTGGAAAAACTAAACATGGTAAAAAACAAAAAACTATCTAGAAGCATAATGGATTCAAGCTGGGGAACATTTGTGCAAAAACTAGAATACAAATGCAAACTATTAGTTGAGGTGCCAGCTAGAAATACAACGATTAATTGCTCTAGATGTGGCAACAAGGTACCAAAAAGTCTGGCTGTCAGAATTCACAGATGCAATATTTGTAATCTGGTAATGGATAGGGATTACAACGCAAGCATCAACATTTTACAAAAAGGATTAGACATTTTTGGAATTGGTTTAGATATGAAACTACCGCAGGGACTGCGGGAAGTAACGCCTGTAGAGATCTCAAAGAGGTCTGTGAAGCAGGAAGTAGCAGTCATGACTGCCTTCTCGAAAGGGAAGCCCAAATCATTTAGGATTGGGTAGTTCACAGCTATGTATGTGTTAACAAACCCTATCTTCTTCGTGCAAATATTGCAATCTGCAAGGCTACTATAATTCCAATTGAAGCAACAATTGGAAAAAATAAAGAGTTTAGCTGTACTGAAGCCTCTTCAATATTATTTACTGAT
>DATEAJ010000012.1:0-4587 GCA_035288445.1 Nitrosopumilaceae archaeon | reverse complement strand
TAATAAAACGTTTGGCGGGTTCGCGGGGATTCGGACCCCGGACAGCCGGATTAAAAGTCCGGTACTCTACCTGGCTGAGCTACGAACCCAATGCGAAGTCTGATAGTTGTGTATAATTTAGTCTTTTACAAAATTTTTTGATTTAATAGAAACCTTTAAACTCAGATTTTTGTCCAGCTTACTCCGACGCCCTTGTAGTATAGTGTGGCATGGAGAAATCCATTCCTCGTAAAACCCGGTCTAGAATGGGGCCCTGTCACGGCCTCGACGCGTGTTCAAATCCCGCCAAGGGCGCCATTTTACTTTATTTGAAAACTGATGAAAAATAAAAACAACTGTCTTTTTCATAACTAATGATTTAGCTTATTCATTATATCATTAAGATCTTTTTTATTTGCTGCTGCAATAAATGAGAGCTTGTTTTGATAACCTAGATCAGAATCAAGAGGTTTTCCATTCTTATCAACAACATATCCTCCAGCTTCTAAGGCAACCAGAAGGCCCGCAGCAATATCCGTGACTCGTATTTTATCCCTTAAATCAACAAATACATCAATAAGGCCTCTAGCGAGCATTCCAAATTCTAGTGCATTTGCACCAAAATGCCTGATGTGGTTTGAAGATGCAATTATTGGCGATAACGCTTCAAGCACTTTTGGCGAAATTCCAGATATATCAAGACCTAAAACAAAGTAGATTGGATTTTTATCATTATTAACAGAGATTTTCTTTCCATTTAGAAAGGCACCTTTGCCTTTTGTTGCATAATACATATCTCCTCTTGAAAGGTCTATTACTACTCCGTCTGTAACGGAACTAAGCTTATTGTCTGTGGCAAATGCAAGAGAACAACAAAAAAACGGTAGCCCTCTTACAGCATTCGTAGAACCATCGACTGCATCCATAATGATAAAGCCTCTTGGACTTTTTGAAAGCTCGACTTTACCGCATTCTTCGCCAAGAACTATACAATCAAATTTTATCTCTTTTAGATAATCCAGGACTGTTTTTTCTGCAACAACATCTATCTTTCTTGATATGTCTCCCCCTGCTCCTCTACCAAAATCTCCACCAGATTCTTTTGTGCCTGCAAGATGTTTCACATTGTTATAGACTCGTTTTGATGCTTCTAACAATACTTCGATAACTTCCATATTTTTCCTCACCTTTCATCCTAATTTATTCCAAATAACTCTAAAGTAACTCAATGCATAAATAATAAAACAAGATTTGCCATTATGTGAGTAGCAAAGATGAATCGATTTTTAGCAAAGATGCACTTTTAGGCACAAAACCTGGCAAAGAAATTGTAAAACAAGCTCTTTTCAAAAGTAAGGGTTACAGACAATTTGACAAATACAAAAAAGAAGCAGAAGAAGAATTTTCAAACTTTGTAAAACGATTCACCAATGACTTACTAAATGAAATTAAATCTGATTCATCGCCTAATACAACACAACAAAAATTTGCAGAAGAAATAGGTTCCAACGAAGTAATGCTAGACCATTCTCAAATAGGCACAGTAAAAACTAGACTTGAAAATCATGAAACACTAACAGATAGGGTTTCAAGAATTTTAAATTCAAATTTTGTTAAGATGACCCTGCCTGTTTTTAGTGCACTATATGACGCATCTTCAGAATATTTTGGTGATAAACAAGATTCAGAATTACGAACCACCATGATTGACGGTCATATTATTGCAATAGATTTGAGTGAACCAATGGACAGAATTATGGACAAAGATGAAGACTTGGAGTATCTTGATGACTACAAACTAATGAATCCCTATCTACTAAAGCTTGCAAGATACAAAATAGCAAAAGGGGGAAAGGAAGTTCTTGAAGCATTTGAACATGGATTCAAGGATGCGAGAATTGGTCAATATCTTGATTTCAAACTAAAGACAAAACCTACTAGCATATCTGAGGAAGAAATGATGCAATGTTACAAAAAATACAGAGCAGTTATGGGAACTGCGGGAAGAAATATGGCCCTAAATAGAAAACCGCTTGGTGAGATATTTCATCTTGGCATGGCAAAAGCAGCTGAATCAGTTGGATGCGGAAATGAGATCGAAGATTCCATCAAAAATAAGTTTGTCAAGATTCCATCATGGCCCCTTTACTACAGTCTGCTTACTGGTAATGTAAAAAAAGGCTTTGAGCTTACAATAGAAAAAAGTAATCTATATCTAAATGAGGCAAGACTTGCGCTTGAATTATTACCAGAAAACTTTTCACATAAAAACTTTCTAGAGTTTCTATTTCTAACAGTTGAACATTACAATCTCTTTTGGTTCAATCAATTGCAAAAAGAAAATCTCTGGTCAGAATTTTCTGCCAATCTACCAAAGTGATAAACATGATGTGGTCAGAAAAATACAGACCAAAAAATCTGCTTGATCTAATTGGAAATGAGGAAGCTAAAGTTTCAATTGTAGAGTGGTTTGGAAAGTGGGTAAAGGGAACAAAACCCGTCTTGCTTGTAGGTCCTCCGGGTACGGGAAAAACTACTCTTGCAACACTTTGTGCAAAACAATTTGGTTATGATCTTATAGAACTTAATGCAAGTGACATACGAAACAAACAAAGAATTCAAGAAATGCTTGCCCCTATACTTGGGTATTCAAATCTTCTTGGAAAAGCAATGATTTTTGTAGACGAAGTAGACGGCATTCATGGAAGATCTGACTATGGCGGGGTAGAAGCACTTGTTGATATTCTCAAAGAACCCACTGTACCAATAGTTTTAGCTGCCAATTCTGACAAAGCAGATAAAATGAAAAACATAAAAAAAGTAACAAAAACAATCTTCCTCAAACCTATTCCTCCAAGGTTACTAAGATTATACCTTGAATCAATTCTAAAAAAAGAAGGGGCATCACTAAGTGCAGGCACTCTTCTTAGGCTCATGGTAACATCAAAAGGAGACATTAGATCAATGATTAATTCTGCACAAGCTCTTGTTACTGGATTTGAGCCACAAACTGAGAAATCGTTTCAATCTTCAGACGTGGAAGAAGGAGTAAATGCATTTTTCAAGGCTAAATCTATTGATGAAGCGAGAGCTATATTGTATTCATTAAGAATTGATCCACGAGAAAAAATTCAGGCCTTTTACTCTAGTGTGATAACAAGTGATCTAACAAAAGACGATATGCAAAAAATGCTTCAAGTTATTTCTGAGGCAGATTTGATTTATGGAAAAATAATGAAAACTCAAGAGTGGAGACTCTTAAGATATCTAGATTCGGTATTACTTGGTTTGTACAAAGAAGGTATCGCTGCAAGATATTCGCAATTCAACCTGCCATGGCCTGTTCTTAACAGATTAAGATGGGATGGCAAAGCAATAAGGGGATTGATATCAACACTTGCAAAAAGAATGCATGTGTCCACAAGTAGTTTTGCAACCTTTTACTTTCCATATCTCTTGTTTTGTATAAAAAACAAAACTCTTGACTTGGGTCTTGATGAGACTCAAAATGAAATTTTGCAAAAGGAGATGTCTGCATTAAAATGAGCTGGCGTAAAATGCCAATGAAGTTTCCAGGTACATGTGTAGTGTGCAAAAAAAAAATTGAGATAAATGAGATAGGACTTTGGGCCAAGGGATTAGGAGTAAAACATGTAACATGTGCTGAAGTCGTAGAACTGCGTTGTCTTGTTTGTGGAAGGCCAGCAGGGTGCTCCAAATGTGAATTTAGGGATGACTGTGATCTTTCCAAGGTGTCACAACTGTGTATATGTATAAAATGTAGAGATTTAGCTGATCCATTTACATCCTATCAAAAAGCCGTCAGCAAAAAATTTCCACTTCTAAATCTTAAAATTTAACCTAAAAAGAGTAAACATCGATGTCCAAAGACTCAACCGTATCAGGACTCCAGTAATAAATCTGATTAAATTAATATAGGTTGCAACTTGTCTTTAATTGAAAATAATGAACTCTGACAAAATTAAAAATTTTTTACAAAAAAGAAGAACTGCAAATCAGAGTGGAGGACAAGACAAAATTCTTTCCCAACATGAAAAAGGCAAACTGACAGCAAGAGAAAGAATTGACCTTTTACTTGATGAAGGGAGTTTTACAGAAATTGATGCACTTACTACACATCACTACCATGAATTTGAAATGCAAGACAAGAAATTCTTTGGTGATGGTGTCATTACAGGTTACGGTACCATAAACGGAAGACAGGTTTTTCTTTTTGCTTATGATTTTACTGTACTTGGTGGAACTCTTAGTGAGATGGGCGCTAAAAAAATAACAAAAGTAATGGATCATGCAATGAAAATGGGTTGCCCAATAATTGGCATAATTGATTCTGGTGGTGCAAGAATACAAGAAGGGATTCTGAGTCTTGATGGATTTGCTGATATTTTTTATCACAACCAATTAGCATCAGGAGTCATACCACAAATCACCGCAAGCATTGGGCCATCTGCAGGTGGTGCTGTATACTCTCCTGCAATGACAGATTTTGTTATAATGGTTGACAAATTGGCTACGATGTTTGTTACAGGACCAGAAGTTGTTAAAACTGTTCTTGGAGAAGAAGTATCATTTGATGAACTTGGTGGT
>DATEAJ010000011.1:0-13443 GCA_035288445.1 Nitrosopumilaceae archaeon | reverse complement strand
AAGATGAGAGAGCCATAAAAGGTAAAGAGAATTGATAGATTAAGCAAATCATTTTTTAGTTGTCTTTTTAATGTCTTTTTCAAAAATCAACTTCAGATTGGACGAGTGGGGAACAGACCTATACGAACTTAGGCATAATAGGAGTTGGATAGATCTTTGCATATTTGCAGGAGCTGTAGCATTTGCAATAATTTTATACCTAACATATGGTCCTGATATTGAAAGGACCACAAGAGAATCACCAATCATAATAAACCTCATGTTTGGTCCCGCCTTTGCAATAGGATTGTTGTATGGAATAAAGCTGACTGATGGTGTAATGAGGCCTTCAGAAACAAGAAACCCGTTTAGGAGAGCCGTTGTAAAGATATTTCTGTTCTTATTTATGATGGGTGCCATTTTCAGTTCTGTTACTTTTGCTTTGCATGGAGGAATAAATTCTCCTCAAAAATCGATTTTGGAAGATGGTCTAATTCCATGGGCAAGCGAATTCATACAAGCAAATGGTGGTCTTACGTTTCTAATTGTATCAAGTATCACAATAATGGCGGCTGCCACAAAACGAATTGTAGGCATAGAAGGATTTTTCAGTAAGGTTTTCACCTTTGTTGGTACCTTCATTTTCTTTTCTATGATAGCTTTAAGTCTATCACATGCAGACCCCACACACTCTCAAGTATACCTATATGCATTCTACCAAGCAGGAATAATCGGAGGCATATTTTATCAAATGAATAAGCTTACTGCACGTGCTAATCTGTGGGAAGATTTTGCAAACGGTTACTAGAATTTAAATTTTCTAGATATAAACACAGTAGAAAATGCTACGCCTATAACAAGTAGAGTAACACCAGAAAATTCTGGCAGATAAGTTGTGCCGATTATTTCCATAATATTATGTCCTGTACCGTTAAATTCTAGAACAATAAATGATATCTTGTCATTTTTTCTAATTTGTGGAAATATTTCTTCGCCATTTACAAATACAGTAAGGTCACCATCTATCAAATTTATTGGAATCAGTATTTCTGCAAAGTTGTTTTCAATACTACTAGTTATATCAAACGTGAGTTTTTTGTCATCCCTACTCAATTTCACGTCATTGATTTCAAAATTTGCTATGGTTTCTACTTCAAAATCATATCCGCTAGTCTCAATTGTAAAGTCATTTTTCAGACCGGTTTTTTCAGATATGGCACCAAATGCAGGAGGCAAAAGCATTGTGGTTATAAACACTAAAACTAAAAATCCTAATATTTTCAATTCTTAATTTTTAAGACCTGCAATCTTGCCACGCATTTCTCTATCTTTGAAGATCCTTGGATGAGAGGGATCTGCCAAGATTACTTCATACCACAGATACATTCCATCTTGATAGAGATAGTATGAACCAAGAAGTTTCATGTTTGGATGTCTTTCAAGAACTCTGCGTTCTGCAACTTGTTGCATGCTAACATCTGGTTTTATTCTAGTTACACCAAGGTGTTTTGGTCTTCTTCCAGCAACGGGTCTTTTCTTACGCATGTTGCCTTTGCCAACACGCATTCGAATTACAACTATTCCCTCTTTTGCTTTATACCCTACTCTTCTAGCCTTTTGGATTCTACTTGGTCTTTCTATTCTTGTAAGGGCATTTTGCTTTCTCCACTCAACAGCCTTCGCTCTTAGTTCTGGAGAGTTTTCCTGCCACATTTTGAGCCAAATTTGATCTTGATGGCTAATCATATTCGGCTCTAACAAAATCCCCTTAATATCTGTACCATCTTTTCCATAAAGAAATGAGCGTTTTGTAAAGGGATAAATGCATATTATGAAATAATTACTATCTAGAATAAATTGTCTAGTAAAAATATTTTGATTATTTTTGTTATCATTATTTTTATTAGTGAAGTTAATGTTGCGTCAGCTATTTCACTTTCAATTAGTACAGACAAATCAGAATATCAATACAATGATCTTCTTTCATTTGTAATCCAAGTATCGGATGTAACAGGAAAACCATTGACTCTTCATATAAGAGATGAATCTGGAAAAAATAGTGCTCCTATAGTACTTCAGATAGTTAACGCAACTACTACAATAACAGCAAGAGAGTCTTTTGATCCTATTGTATACAAGCCAGGAGTTTATTATTTAGATGCAGAATATTCTGGAGCTAAAGCTAGTACATCATTTAAAATACTTAGTACAGATATGATTGTTATTCCTTCATGGATTAAGAATTTAGGGAAATGGTGGTCTCAAGAACTTGTCACAGACAAAGATTTTGTCAGAGGTATTGAATATCTCATAAAAGAAAAAATTATCATCATACCTGAATCAGAGCGTCAAGATTCAAGCAGTATTACCAAGATACCTACATGGATCAAAACTAATGCAGGATGGTGGGCTGACAATCGCATATCTGATTCGGACTTTGCTTTGGGAATACAATATCTAATAAGAAATGGGATAATCATAGTATGATATCATACTCTATGGAAGAGATTGTTCTGTTCGTAAACCTTTGAAGATTATAAGTACGATAACAAGTGCAGCAAAAGCACCAGCTGTCATTGCAAATTGTTGCATTTGTCTTTCGTTTATTGGTATTGACCAGTTTGGCATTTTAGAAAAGTCGAATATGTTTTGTATTGTTTGAGATGGTTTTTCTTCAGTTACAGGAGTTACCTCCTCTTCAGATGATTCTTCTTTGGGAGCAGATTCATCAGGTGCTTGTTCTACAATTTGGGGTTCTTCAGTTGCTTCTTGAGGAATTTCTTTTGTAGGTTCTTCTTTTGGTTCTTCTACTGCAGATTCATTTTCAGATACACTGTCTCCAAGCTGTGTTCCAAAGACTTCAAGCTCTGTAGTGCCTGGTGATAATTGCATGAAAAGAGTCCTACTAGTATCAGTCGCCTCTTTTTCGGAAAATGTAACATCAGCACCATCAGCAATTATAAAAAAATCAATATCGTTTCCATTTTCTTTAGAATCAAGCAGTTCTCTTGGAATTGTTAATTCTAGAGTTGCAATTGGACTTGTTACGTCAATTACAAAAATGAGTTCTGCATCATCGGAATTTGGAATTACTTCAAAAACGGTTACGTCTTTTGCATTATATATTATGTCGTATAGTTTTCCAAAATCCACTGATATGGTTTGCTCTTCTGCAAAAACAATAACGGGTGAAAAACTAAATACCAGTATAAAGAACAATAATTTCAGAGCAGCCAATTCTAAATTACGCCTCGTAGAATCATTATTATCTTTTCTGCTATAACGTTTGCAGCTAAAGTCTGAGCTTCTTTTGTCTGTGCGCCTATGTGAGGAGTACAGATGACGTTTGGCAATGTCGCAAGTTTGTTTCCTGTCGCAGGTTCTTTTTCAAACACATCCAGAGCTGCTCCTGCAATTTTCCCATCTTTTAATGCAGTATACAGTGCCTCTTCATCAATAATTTCTCCTCTAGATGTGTTGATTATGTAAGCGGTTTTTTTCATCTTTCCTAGTCTTTGTGAGTTTACTAGATGTTGAGTATCATTTGTAAACGGAACATGAAACGAGATGTAATCAGCACTTGAAAGCAGTGTGTCAAGATCTGTTTTTATCAATCCCACTTCGCGTACAAACTCATCAGCTATTGGAATTACATCATATCCTATGATGTTCATGTTTAATGCCCTTGCATGTTTGGCAAGTTTTTTTCCTATGTTTCCAAGTCCAACTATTCCAAGATACTTCCCTGACAGCTCTGTTCCCATCAATTCTTTTTTTAGCCATTTTCCATTTCGTATTTCTCGGTCAGCTCTTGGAATTTCTCTTGCAAGCGATAGCATCAATCCCAAAACAAGTTCGGCCACCGCATTCATTGCGCCTTCAACTGCGTTGATTACTTTGATTCCTTTTGTATTTGCCGCATCTACATCGATGTTATCAAGGCCAACACCTACTCGTGCAATTATCTTACATTTGTCTGCCTTTTCTATCATGTCTTTTGTTAGTTTAGTTCTACTTCTAACTATAACAATGTCAAAAGTTCCAATTTTTTCTTTGATCTGATCTGGGGTGATTTCAGGCTCATATGTAATTTTCAGACCATTTTTTTGTAGGATGTCATTTAGAATTGGTGCAACCTGATCACAGATCAAAACAGATTGATTAAAACTCATGAAAAAGAACCGCTATGTACAGAATATAATCATTGTGCATATTAAAAAACAAAAAAGGGAAAATAGGGATTTAAATTCCTAATTCGGAACTTATTTCGTCAGCACGTGCGTCAGTGTATAGACCATGCAAGTTTAGTTTTGGATGTGACATGCTATTCATACCACTTGGTGGAACGGCATCGCTTGGATTACCGAGCACTTCAGCATATGATTTTGCATCTCCTACCTCTAAACCAAATGGATTTCCAGCAACAATTACTGATGCTGTTCCACTAAAGATTTGAGCATAGTCATGGTTTACTGCTACGTAGACTCCTGGTTCATCAAAGACAACATCCATTATTGCTCCTTGTGATCCGCCAATCAACCATGTCTCAGTACCTTGTGCTTGTACCCTGTTTGCTTGAGTAACTCTGTCAATTATCTCTCCCACAATGTGGAAGTAAACTGGCTCGTTACCTTGGTTTTCTACAAACCATCTTGTGTGGGTACCAGTTGGCACAAATAGTAGTTGTGATTGGTATTGCGCTAGATCTGCGGAGTTCCATGGTTGTGCAACGAAGATGTTTTTGCCCTTGTCACCCAACACTAGTTCGTTATGGGTCTCGTTTGGAACATATCCAAATGAGAATCCGTTAACTACTGCCAGAGTGTGGTGGTGTTGCATCATTGCACTCATGTCATAGTTGCCTTCTTCCGTCAAGTACAATTGGTTGTACTGTAACTGGAACTCTAGAGCATCAGGATTGTACATGTTTCGTGTCTTTACGACATCGCCACCTTGTACATCTGTTGATTCTACCATGAGTTTCTTGTATCCATCGAGTGGGTCAACGATTGTCATACCATACATTCCAGATAAGACATGTTGATCCATTGCAGCCACATCAACACCAGAACAGTGGTACTTGTAAGTACCAGGTACTTGTGCAATGTAACAGTATGTCTTGGATGTTCCTGGTAGAACTTTACCAAAGTTTCCTGCTGACATTTGTGAGGCATGCATGTCGTTTCCGTGTGGAGTTGGTTCACCTTCTGGAATTGTGAGTGTCATCTTGACAACGTCACCTTGTGTGACTCGAAGTGTTGGACCTGGAACCTGACCACTGAAGGTCATTGCCTTGTAGGATCCGCCACCCATAATTGGCAAGTCGGCACTTTCTCCAGTTACATTGAATTCAACCACGTTACGACCTGATTCTTCCAAGGCTGAGCAATCTGTTTCAGCAAATGCCGCTGGCATTACTAATTCTAGACCGCCCATGTCATGGATTTGTTGCATCAAGTCTGCATCAGTATTTGAGACAGACATTGTGCTTCCAGTCATTTGTGACTGTGAGTATGTGCTTCCGAACAACGTTGCTGCTATTACTGCAACAGCAGTGATAGACAGTATACTATACCGTTTGTTCATCGATCCAATCGATCTATTTTGAGTATATTAATCTATGGTGTACAACTTCCAAGATCTGTCAGATTTTACAAAAGTTTTCAACATTTTTTCATTTTTGAAAAGCAATGAATATTAGTAAAACGAGATCTAGCTTGCGTGTGAAGTTTAGAATAGATAGAGATTCCTTAGGTGAAGTAAAAATTCCTGAAGATGCATATTATGGTGCTTTTACAGCTAGAGCGATTCAACAGTACCATGTAACTGGTCAACGATCACATCTTTATCTTATAATGGCATTTGTCATGATCAAGAGATCAGCCGCAATTGCAAATATGAGAACCGCTTCGCTTGATAAAAAACGAGGAAATGCAATTGTAAAAGCATGTGATGAAGTGTTATCTGGAAAATATCTTGACCAATTCGTCATTGAAGCGATAAACTCTGGTGCAGGAACTGCATTTAACATGAATGTAAATGAAGTAATTTCAAATATTGCTCTTGAAATTTTAGGACAAAAGAAGGGAAAATACGACATCATTCATCCAAATGATCATGTGAACATGTCACAATCAAGTAATGACACGTTTCCAACTGCAATGCATGTTTCTATTTTATTTAACTTAAAGCAGGTTATTCCTGTTCTTGATGATTTGATCAAGTCGTTAAACAAGAAAGCTAGAGAGTTTTCTGGTTTTCAAAAAATTGGAAGAACCCATCTCATGGATGCTCTTCCAGTAAGTCTTGGAAAAGAATTTGCCGCATATTCTACATCAGTAGCAAAAGCTCGTGATGCAATAGTTGCTGCAAGAAAAGAATTAGAGTATGTCGCATTAGGAGGAACTGCGGTAGGCACTGGAGCAAACACACCAAAAGGTTACAGAAACATCGCAATATCAGAACTTGGAAGAATCTCAAAACTTCCATTAAAGCCACAACAAGACATGCAATATTCTTTGCAAAGCAAATTTGCAGTTGCAAATCTGTCCTCTACACTTAGAAATTTGGCAGTTGAGATTGGCAAGATTTCAAACGATGTCAGATTGATGGCATCAGGCCCTGTTGCAGGACTCTCTGAGATTGGCATACCTGCAGTTCATGCTGGCTCTTCTATAATGCCAGGCAAAGTGAATCCATCGCTTGCCGAATGCATGAACATGATTTGTTTTAACATAATGGGTAATGATACAGTTGTTGCACTTGCTGCGCAAGCTGGACAGTTTGAGCTTAATGTTATGCTGCCAGTTATGCTCAAAGCTGTTTTAGAGTCCACAGACATGTTAAGGAATTTTGTTCCGATATTTTCTCATAACTTGATCGATGGGCTGTCTGCAAACAAGCAAAAGCTTCGCCAATACATAGAAAACAGTCCTGTCATTGTAACATTACTTTCTCCAAAGATTGGCTATCAAAAATCTGCCGAGTTATACAAAGAATCTTTGAAGACCGGTAAAACAATCAGACAACTTGTTATCTCTAAAGGATTGATGAGTGAAAAAGAAGTAAGTTCATTATTGGGATAAAATGGCAAAGATTTGGGTAGAAGCATATGGTTGTTCTGCAAGTTTTGCAGACTCTGAAATGATTTCTGGTCTTATTGTTAATGGTGGCCACACTCTTGCTCAGAGTACATCTGATTCCGATTTGAACTTGATTGTTACTTGTTCAGTAAAAGATGCTACTGCAAATAAGATGGTATACAGAATAAAAAAACTCAATTCAAAACCACTTATTGTAGCAGGATGCCTACCAAAAGCAGAAAGATCCACTATTGAGAAATTTGGTTCTCATGCTAGCATGCTTGGACCAAACTCAATTGGAAAAACTCTTGATGTCATAGATTTTACATTGAAAGGAAAAAGAAGAATCGAGCTTGAAGATTCTGATGCATCTAAAGTTGGATTACCAAAAGTCAGACTAAATCCAGTTGTTGGAATAATAGAGATTGCAAGCGGATGCAAAAGTGAATGTACTTTTTGCCAAACAAAGCTCTCCAAGGGGGATTTACGTAGCTACCGAATGGGCGATATTGTTAGACAAGTAAAACATGATGTAGATGACGGATGTAAAGAGATCTGGCTTTCATCTACAGATAATGGCTGCTATGGGTTTGATACAGGAACAGATTTGCCAGAACTAATAACTGCTGTAGGAGAGATAAATCGAGATTTTATGATTAGGATAGGCATGATGAACCCCATGTACATGCCAAGAATTCGCGATGGTCTCTTGGGAGCGTTTGAAAATGACAGAGTCTTCAAATTCCTTCACATTCCAGTCCAAAGCGGTAGCAATAGAATCCTGAAAGAGATGAAGCGCGGTCATACAGCCAAAGTCTTTAAAGACACAAGTGAGAAATTCCAAAAAAAATTTGGCAAGTTTACGATTTCAACTGATATCATAGTAGGATTTCCCTCTGAAAGTGAAGACGACTTTGAACGTACGGTAGAACTGATAAAAGAGACCAGACCTGATGTGATAAACCTCTCACGATATAGTGCAAGACCAGGCACAAAGGCTGCTAAAATGAAACAACTTGAGGTGTCTGAAGTAAAAAGACGAAGTAAGATGGTATTTGAGTTGGCAAAAATGATAGCATATGAGAGAAACAAAGAATGGCTAGGTTGGAAAGGCAAAGTATTGTTTGATGAAATCTCAGATGGTGTAATCAAGGGCAGAAACTTTGCCTATAAACCCGTAGTTATAGATGAGGAGATAAAATTAGGAGAAAAAATCAAAGTCGAGATCATAAAAGCCACGCAATATGGGTTGCATGGTAAAACTTTAAGCTAAAAATTTTTAGATCCAAGATAGGATCAAAACTAATCAACAAAGTTTTTTAACTTACATGGGAAGCAAAAAGGAGTTATGGAGTTTGAAATGCAAGAACCTGTACTAGTTGTTGGACTTGGTGGAGCTGGATGTAGACTTGCCATAAAAGCCAAAGAAAAACTGAATTCTGAATGTCTTTTGATAAGCCATGACGCAAAAGATCTAGAATCTGACTGCTCTAGAATTATGATAAATACAACACCGGTTCTTAATCCATCATCATATCTCATCAGAGGCGTCTCTCTAGGCGTTCTTGATAGTCTAAAAGAGAGACTTGTCAATTATTCCACAATAATCATAATAGCAAATCTTGCTGGTAAATCTGGTGCTGCTTTAGCTCCAGTTATTTCTCAAGCAGGAAAAGAACTAGGGAAAAATGTACTTTCCTTTGGTATAATGCCATTCAAGTTTGAAAAGGACAGAATCTTCTTTTCTGGTGTTTCGCTAAAGAGGCTAAAAACAAATTCTGATTGTACCATCATAGTAGACAATGATGCTCTCCTTGATAGTAATCCTGACCTGACGCCTGATTCTTGTAATATCATAACAAATGCAGCATTGCTTGAAGTAATTTATTCTCTGAAATCTTCATCTGTTCCTCTTGACACAAACATTCTTTCAACAAGCAAGGACATGTCAGATGTCCAAACCTCACTTAGAGATTCTATAAAGATGCTTTATGAAGATGCACCTCCAAACAGTGTAAAAAGTACCATGCTGTATGTCATGGGCGGAAACAAGGTTTCTGTAGGCATATTGAATTCAATGGTCAATACAGTCAGTGGAATTTTTAACGATGATAGTACACGTGTAAGTCTTTCTGTTGTGGCTGCTGAAAATTCCAAAGTTATTTTGCTCACATCAGTAGAAGGTGAAACAAGATTTGACAGATATGATCCACTCGGAGTCATTCCAAATCAAAACACTTTAGATTGGGACGATCCAGATTGCAGTATAAAATTGGATCTTGAACTATATCAAATAGAATAAAATTTTACTTTTTCTTTCGTTTTGCGTCTGATTTTGTTTTAGTTTTTTCTTCGGTTTTCTTTTCAGATTTTTGTTCTTTTTTTGGTTTCTCTGGTTTTGCTTCTGCTTTTGGTTCTTCTTTTGTTTCTAATTTTTTTTCTGGCATTAGCTCTGATTTAGCTGGTTTTGGTTCTTCTGGTTTTGCTTCGGATTTTTCTTCGACCTTTTCTGTTTTTTGTGACTTTGGTTTCTTCTCTACTGCTTCTTTCTTTGGTTTTTCTTCTTGATATTTAGAAATCAAGACTGTGCCATCATCATCTTTTGTTAATTTGACTCGAATCTTTCTTGGAGGGCGTCTTATTCCTCTTGCCCAAACCAAATGACTTACGTCTTCTTCGATCTTTATGTCTTCAGACTTCATGTGATGAATTGCAAATTCTCGTATCATGTTAATTGCCCTCTTTGCTCTTTGGTTATTTGGAGAGAGCAAAACTTTTCCAAGGTTTATTGTATAAACGCGTTCAACTGTTTCCTGTGACAAATTATCCAACTCCTACGTCTGTTCTTCGCCACTGTCTTTTCTTTGGATTTGTTCGTACTGTTCTTTTTGTCTTGATTATAACCCACGCCGGAACAGATGAATTCTGTTTTAGTTTTTTCATCAGTCTTATCTTCCTTGGAGCAGACTTGTGAGCGGCCATAAAATGGAATGTTTGATAAGCTCTTTTTAAATGAATCTCAGGCAGCACAGTTTGGCACACGGTTTGGCCAATATTTTGCAATTATACAAATCAATTCATTTTTGATAAAAGAAGCATCATCTGCTTTAGAATTCTTGCTGATGCTCCCCAGATTATTTTGTCTTCATATCTGAAAGTATACATTTCTTGTATCGATTTGTGTAACGAATCTTTATCATCCTCAATTGTTTTGAATAGAGGAAACATTGGAATGTGAAGAATCTCCTCAATTTCAGAGTTTGGCACAAGTTTTGGTATGTCAGAGGCAATGGCAACAAATGGCGTTATAGTAAAACCCGAATTCAATGTGGTAACAGGTCGAAGCTGACCTATGATTTGTTGACTCGATATGTTAAGACCAATCTCTTCTTTTGTTTCTCGCAGAGCTGTTGTCAGAAGATCACCGTCGTTTTGTTTCCACGTTCCACCTGGAAAGGAGATCTCACCAGCATGCAGGTTCATCGTTTTTGGTCGTTCTGTCATTATTATTGTCGGCTCCGATCCATAAATCACAACCAGTACAGCAGCAAGTTTTGTCTGCCCATTTTGTTTAACTTCTGGTAAAATTTTACTCGAAAGTGCTTTCCTAAGATCGTCCCCATACATCACAACATATCTTTTGGCGATATTGTTATTGACTGTTATCGTTCAAAGGTTATAATCAGGTAATCTAGAAAATCTTCTATTGACAATCACCTATGAAATAAACCCCCCAAAAGTCATTCAGGATACAATACTATCCCATGATGAGCTACAAGAATCAGTGAACAGGCTAAAAAAAAGGGCTTTTTCAATTCGCAATGTTTGCCACAGCATTCATGTGACAGATTCCGTGCTTGGAATACCAAGAATTTCACCAATAACAATAGGAGCGTTGATTAGAAGTTCCAACGATGTCATTGAGATTTCTGCAAGTGTACGTGTAAGGGACAGAAATCTCACCTCACTTACTCAATCAATTTGTGATGCAATATTGCTTAAGCTTAATAGCATTTTAATTTTAAAAGGCGACCCGCCTCCCGCTGGACCAAAAGATTCCAAACTTGTGCCAAGCGAGGTCGTAAAACAATTCAACGAACAAGGTTTTGGGAAAAAAATCGATCTTTTTCTTTCTTTGCCTAGCAATCCTGATTTTGCAAAGATACATAAAAAAATTGAAGCGCAACCCCGTGGTTTTGTAACCCAGGTTGTCAGTTCGCTTGATCAGATCACAAGAATAGTAGACAAGTTAAAACCACAAGGATTTAGGATAATTCCTTGTATACTTTTACCATCAGAAAAAAATGTAAGATCCGCAAAGATACTAAACCTTGACTGGACAAATTATAGTAACGATGTAGTTGGTTTCATAAAAAAGGCACAGAAGATTGCAGGCGATGTACTCATAAGCTCTCCAAATGATTTTAAAGGGGCCTTTGAAACCCTAAAGAAGTTAAGTTGATCTCGTCTTACACTGTTGGAATTTATCCACGATCAGAAGAGCTCATAGATGCTACACGTAAAAATTCAAAAAATCTTTCGTCATTTTATTTGAGAGAGAAAAAAGAATACATTGCAATACAAAAAAAGGCAAAGTTAGGTTATGTTTGCGATCCACTTTTAGACTGGGACGATATTTACAGGCCATTTTCTAAATTAAAATCAGTCAAGCTTGCTGCATTAAACAGAATCTATGAGACAAATACCTTCTACAGGAGACTTTCTTTTGATGGTCCTTTAGATGATGCTGGAAATATTGTAAAATCTAGCCTGGCCATTTCTTTGTTGCCAAAAAATAGAACAGTCTGCTTAGCAGATCCGTACACAATTGCAGATGTTCATCTCAGTACAAAATACAAGAAAAGAGAGGAATTTACACTAGCAATAGCAAAGATGCTTAGAAAAGAGATAGACGCCTTGGTCAAATCTGGTTTTGAATTAGTTCAACTTGTAGCACCTTCTATTGCATACAACGAAAAAGTTGATTTTGGCATAGTAAAGAATGCGCTGGAAATAATTACACGCGGCCTAAAGGCAAAAACAATTCTGCACTTTTATTTTGGAGACGTATCAAAGAAAATCGAGAAGCTTTTGGACATGCCTATTTCAGGCCTTGGCTTTGACACAATGTTAACACCCATATCATCAATCAAAAAACACAGCTTCTCCGGAAAATCACTTGCAGTTGGAATTGTAAATTCCTACAACACAAAACTTGAAGACAAACAAGATTGCATAACAGAGTTAAACAGTATAATATCAAAGACAAAGCCGGATGAAGCATTTGTTACAACAAGCTTTGATCTTCAGTATCTTCCAAAGGATTTTGCAGTTAGAAAGATATTAAGGCTTGGAGAAATTGCGAAAGGAGTAAGAAGTGCATAAATATTTTCCAACTCAAGAAATAGGAAGCCTGAAAAAACCAGCATGGCTTTTGAATGTAGTAAAAAATCCCGATATTTCAAAAGAGGACAAGTCAAGGGCCAGAAACGATGCTGCTTTACTGAACATAAAAACGCTAGAAGACATAGGACTCAACATAATCTATGATGGTGAGGTAAGGCGTGTTGAGATGTATGAAGAGCCTGTCAGACATATCAAAGGATTCGAGTTTGCAGGACGGGTCAGATCATGGGACAACAAATACTATAACAAAGCTAGAATCATAGGAGAAATTTCTTATCAGCAAAACTTCCATGCTGAAGAATTTAAATTCATAAGAGAAAATGCAAGACATGATATCAAAGTTCCAGTAACAGGTGCCTACACATTAGCTGACTGGTCATACGATGAACACTACAAATCAAAAGAAGAACTTGTGCTTGCGTTGGCAAGAAATGTAGTAAGACCACTTGTAAAAGATTTGGTTAAGCTTGGAGCAAAAATTATTCAGATTGACGAACCTGCTGCTACATCACATCCATCCGAGATGAATATCTTTCGTCAATCAGTAAATGAATCTGTGAAGGGAATAAATGCAAAAGTTGTAGTGCATGCGTGTTTTTCAGGAAACGATTACGAAACATTAGCACCGCAGATGTCTGAGATAAAAGCTCAACAATACACATTAGAATTTGCAAATCGTGATTCATGGAATTTGGGAGTAAATGACAAAGAAAGAAAAGGATACCATGTGCTTAAGCTGTTCAAAGAATATGGCTACAAAGGGGAGATTGGAATTGGCGTCACCGATGTTCATGTTGACAGGATAGAAACACCAAAGCTTGTACGAGACAGGATACTCTATTCTGCAAAAGCATTAGGCGATCCTGCCAAAGTTTATGTCAACCCAGACTGTGGCCTTAGAACAAGATCGAGAACTGTCGCATTTGAGAAGATCAAAGTAATGGTTGAAGGCGCAGAGCTTGCAAGACAGGCAATG
>DATEAJ010000010.1:0-31636 GCA_035288445.1 Nitrosopumilaceae archaeon | reverse complement strand
TTTGATCAATCTATCGGTTGCTTTATCGATAGTCTTGGTCGAAGCCTCAGGAATCTGTGTGTTTATTTGTGCTTTTTGTGAGTATTTTCTTTGAACATCGAAGACTGCTTCTACAGTATTTCTCCAGGTGTTAAGAAATGTTTTTTGGTAGTTTATCACAGATTGAAAGTACTGTGGTACTGTTCTTTCTGCCTCGCTGAAATATTTGCCAAAGTTTTTCTGGCATACTTCGTAAGCATCTCTTCCTTGATGAGTTGTTTGTTTGCTCATATTTACCATCTATTGGTATTAGTATATATATGTATTGGTAATAATTGGTAATGAATGGTAATGATAACCAAAGTTTATAAATTCCTAAACAAGGGTTTACCTTAGTATGGCGGCTTACAGAAAAAGCTCACAGATAGTAGTTGATTTGCTTACAGCAACTGATCAATCTGGACAAGAGGGAATTAAGACAACGCACCTACTTTCAAAAGCAAATCTCCCGCATTCAAGATTAGCAAAATTTGTTGAAAATTTGACAGGTGCTGACCTGATTAATAAAATTGAATATAATGGAAAAAACACATTTGTAATTACGCCAAAAGGCAGACAATACCTAGAGTCATACGAAAAGTTTGCAAATTTTATGGAATCTTTTGGACTAGATCTCTAAAAGTTGATTTGCCTATTACACGATCACGTTTTAAACATAGAATAGTACAGCCTAATGTACGAATATGCGTTGACTGTGGGAGTACTATGACTGACATAAACGACAAGCGCATTACATGTAGAGATTGTGGATCCGTTAGGCATTTTGATGATACTCCTCATAAGCCTGGTTTCGAGAAGGGCGATCTAGTAAGGATAATTGATTCTGAGAAAAATTCAGATATAATATACAAAATAAAAAAGACGAAAAAATCTCATGATGGTACTCAGATGTACCTGCTCAAATCAAAATCAAGTAAAATTTCACTTCTTTATTATGAAAGTCCAGATTCCTATCTAGAAAAAGTAGATTATTACTTCAGAAAGGGGAGTTCGAATCAATTAGACAAATGAAAGACCTTTTCTGGTTTTATTTTCAAAATAATTCGCTTTTCATCAGGTGATCTAAATGGATACTTGTCCACTCCAAGATACTTTTTTGCAAGCTTGTCAATATGCTCATCTGCACCGTTTGTAGTTTGCTCTACTACTCTTCCCCTAATGCTAACTGTATTGTAAGGATTGGCTTGATCAACTACGGATATTGCTACTCGTGAATCTCGCTCAAAATTTTTTTGTTTTGTTCTTCCTGCTGCAGTGTTAACTAGAAAGAACTGACCGTCATAATCAATCCAGACGGGGGTTATCTGTGGAGCACCGTCATTCATTAGCGATGCTATGAATGCAAAATTCTTTCCTTTGAAAAGGCTAATTGCAGAATCTGTGAGCTCTCGGCTAACTTGCATGAACAGACTAGGATCTCAAATTACTTAAGGATTATAATTTCCATCTTCAGGTTCATATGGTAAATGTTTCATAAACAATGATTGAATTATTTTTTGTCGTAAAGAGAATCTGCTGCTATTCCGTTGGTATGAAAGTAGTTGTTGCTACCGGGTAGAATCGTACCTGCCATAGTTTTGTTCCATCGTTAGATACGTTCTGAGATTGTACCACCAAGTCTGCTACGTTAAACACCCATTCTTCAACAAAGTAAGTGCATCCTTCCACTACAGTATCCATCAAGTACGCAATAAACTCGTCTGAATCCATAATCCCATTAGAGTCGCCATAAAGAGGGTTCAAGTCAATGGCTTCAGCAGTAGTACCAAAATCGTCAGGTCCAAGTTCACCATCACCAATTATATCAAGGGTATCTGAGCATACTGCACCTGTCCATTCAAAGAGACCCGTGATATCAATTGCTGTTTTGATTCCTTTTCCAGTTATAGTTGCATCATATCGTACAAATTCCTGCTCTATTTTCTTATAGACGCCATTATTTGTTACAAGACCTAGAACTATGGTATCGACCAAGTCTCCATTTTCGTCGTAGCAAGATTCCAAGTCACCAAAGTTATTATAAGGATCATTTATCGCGTTCTGGTTACAAGCTTCAAGCACTCCATATGGTGTAACCATTATCGTGCTTGGTTCTCCAGCTTGGTTATTTGGTTTTGCTGCTGATCTGGCAAAAACATAGTAACCTTGGTCATCCAAGTAAGGTAGCTGAACTTTTGCAGGATCATCATCAAACTGTTCTGAGCATGGATCTAGTGCTACAAGGTCCGTTACGCTAGATTTCTGATTTGATAAGAACTGTATTGTTTGATAATCTAACCCATCAGTGTATTCCGGAATGTTAATTGATTTTCCTCCAGGGAGACAGTCACCATTCCAATCAATCTTTTTTCCATGAACGTTTAGGTTAAAGTGTGGACCACTTGGAAATCCGTTACTAAGCGCAATTACATCTTTTCCAGCTCCATTATTTTGTGGTTTTGCAGCTTCTGCAACTAGTGCACTTGCAAATATCATTGATACTGCAAAGGCTAGGGATAATGAAACGGCTAAAACTGTTCTTGGTTTCACATTCATTGTCATATTGATTTTTTTATTAAATTTAAACATTGTTTACCAATTTTGGGAATTGCTAAAAAGGTTTGAGGTGCAAACTGCGTCAGGTTGCGTCATTTTTTCTAAGATTGTGATATGTATAGTCATTGCCACTCAAAAATTTCCATCATTTAAAAAAGTTACTCAGCTCTGATACTAATGTAACGATCTCAAAAAAATTTCTATTATATTCAACCGCATCGGCATGAAAAATCCGCAACTTTACATCATTAGAAAAAGTGCAACTACTATTCGCTAGTAATACAGATCATTTCAGGAAATTTTAATTCAAATACTTGATTATCTGTCCACTGCCTTCAAGCTTGATTTGTTTTATCTCATTTTGGAGGTCGCCCAAGTCGTTTATCTTCATTAAATTCGAAGTTACAGTATACAAGGAATCGTCGATGTAAAACGTCCTGGTTCCATATGAATAGTCATAGGGTGAGCCGCTGGAGTGTTCTATGGTTCCTTTCAAGCTAAAGCCCTTTACTGAGTCCACTCCAAATATGTAAAATCCCTTCCAGTTGTTTTGTGGAAATGGTCGTGGTGGGATTATTTTTTCTGGAATTTCTACATCTCCCTCACTTACTGTAGAATCTGAACCACTTGATTCTTCTACAAGAGGAATTGGTCCGCCCCAATACTGCTGGAAGACAGGAATGGATAGAATATTTTTTTCCTTGTCAAAAAGAAAGGCCTTTGGATCACTTAGGATCTCAGAGTCAGTTCCTGGTCCGCCAATGAGATATGTATCCACAGCTACAGGCTTTGCCACATCTGAGACATCAAACAATGACATCTTTACCCCAACTGTTTCCATTCCGCCATACTGGTTTTGTTTTGTCTCCTTTCCTATTCCTATTACATGTGTGTCATCATATGGATGCAAATAGCTAGAGTATCCTGGAATCTTTAGTGCACCCAAGACTATGGGAGTGTCAGTTGAAAGATCAATTACAAAAAAGGGATCAATTCTTTGATATGTCACCAGGTATAGCTTGTCGCCCATGAATCTTGCAGAGTATATTGATTCTTCTGGCGCGACATTTTCCACACTTCCCAAAATGTTTAGTGATTCATCTAAAACGTATACGTTATTTGCCATTGTAACCCCTTTTGATGTATAGTATTCAGAGGTTGTCGCAACACGAAACTTTTTTCCAAACTCGTCCATCGAATACTGGTTTAGCAAATATCCTGGAACCTCGCCCTTTGATACATAGCTTACAGCTCCATTGTTTATTGCAAATTTTTGAATTACAGTCTTTCTGTAATCCTGTTGTATCTTGATCTCGTATTCTGAAATTGATCTTTGTATATTTTCAAAGAGCTTGTTTTTTTCATCTTCAGGCATCTTGTTGTAAGTGTTTTGTAAGATGTCTGAAATCTGCGCCCACTTTTGAGAATCACTAGAACTGCTAGACTCGATTGATTTTATCTGTGATTGAACATCTTGTGGCAAAAGGGGCAAGATTGTTTTGAAGAACCTGTCCTTGTTGTAGCTCTGATCATAATAGTATGGCTGGTACTTTTGGTATGTCAGATAGATTGCGTCATTGGAAACGTATAGTGTTCCTGTAGCGCCTATCATAAACGTCTTAGAGTTTATCTCATCAGAAAATATGTTAAATGTCGTAATAGTGTTAAAGTTGTAGTTTGGCTCTGGGTTGTCAAAGTAATAGACATCTGGGGTAATTGCCACACCAGAACTTTCTCTAAAAAATGGAGGCATTGGATGGAAATAATCTACATACGAGTTTGAGATAAGATAGACATACTCTCCAATCATTCTTGCACCGGTATAGTAACCAGTCATCTCATAGTTTTTCAAGATCTTTGGATCTTCCCTCTCAGAGACATCAACTATGACAGCATGGGTTACAGGGGTGTAGATAGGGCTTGGAATGTAATCATATTGTTGTATGGAATAGTGTTCTGCGTTGTCGTTATAGAAAATAACCAGCCTGTCCTTGTTTAGAAACATGTTCTGAAGATAATTTCCTTTGACATCAAGGCCAACCTTTGATATTATCTTTGCAGTCTCGCCAGGATATGCATCGATTATTGAAAGTTTGTCCTGCGACAAGACATATGCATACTTGTTGTCGTTTTTAAGAAAGTCAGGCTCGTCAATTCCGCCAACTTGGACATTTGTGGTGGAATACTTGACACCCCCGCCTGTTGAAGCATCAGTTGCTTGTGCTGGTGCTTCAGAAGATACTGGTGCTTCTTCAGCACTCATAAATTGATCCCGATACATGGGACCTGAAAAGCCCGCTGAAACTTTTACCTGCGAGTCAATCAGAAAAGTTCTTAGCTCATCAGTAGAGTTGAACTTTTTTATATTTTGAATTGGATATTGTATTGTAACATTTTGAATGGGGGTCTGAGTTACAGGTAAAACTTGGACAGGTGTGTTACTTAGCAGAACAATGGCAGCTGTTCCAATAGCTACAGCTGCAATTGAAGCTATTATGATGTACATTTTGCTGTTATTCATTTTGGATATGATGTAAATGGGACGGAGACCTTATAGCCTTTGATTAAAATTGAATTGAACCTAATTTTTTAGAATTTTTAAAAAAGTTGGTAGGGCGTCAAACTATTAGTTCAAATCCATTCCTTTCGATCTACTAATAGCGATCTAATCATAATGCGAAAGAGCGAGACCTAATGGTCTTGCTTTTGCTAACTCTCCTAATACTGTATAAGCTTCAACGAATCTTATTTTACGTTTTTTCCTCTTCATCTCTAATTCTCCATTTCTTATTTCTGTCATGATAATGCACGTCCCATTCAATTTCTTCAGATTCGTCTTTGAGCCCCCATTCATTTTCATTGTGTCCGCAATCGCTTTCCTGTTTTTTCTTTTCTGAGTTCAAAATACTGTCGTTTGCTTTTCCTTTGCAGATTTAACTTCCAAGTTGAATATCAGACTTGAGAATCAAAATCATTCTTAAATAGTACATAAATTCTTAGCCAACGGAAGTGGAACCCATTTGCCACCATCTTTCTCCTATTGGCATGGGATTAGAAGTTAATCTGGGTTTCCTTCCTTAAACTTTTAGATCAATGACAACTCTTAATTTTTAATTCTTAGATCTGATTTTCTTCCAATCTGATGATGGACATATCAGATCCTCTGACAAGCAACATTCCTTCAATTTTTTCAGATTTTCCATTCTTAGATTCCTGAGGATCACGCAGTACAATGTTCATAAATTCATCCACCTCAACAATCTTTCCGCGACATTCGGTACCATCCTTGCATATTATGGAAACTTGTTTGTTAATGGAATTGTAAAGTGCTGATAGTGGTTTCATCATGTAGCAAAATTTCAAACAGAACAAGCTTTCCTGTTCATCGTTGATCTTCTATTCCCATAAGAGTTAGAGTTGAACGAATTTTTTCAATTTTACGAATTTTCCATGTTATTACTTCCCTGAGTCTGTCTGCTGTTGGAGATTCAACTTTTACAACAATATCATATGCACCAAATGTACCGTGAACTTCGCTTACGCCCTCCACTGACTTTAATTGATTTATAATTGGTTTTTCATAACCAGTGTCGCAGTTAAGTAGAACATATGCAATAGCCATTTATTCGCTCCATAATCATTGAACTATTTGGAACCAAATTCTCATATGATATAAATAACGACCCTAATTCTCAAGCCTGAAAACCACTATAAAATCAGGCTCTCTTATCACAGATTCGAAAATTCTAATGGAACTTATTTTTCAGAATTGATTGCATCCCAGCAACAGCATTCATCCCATGTACAGTTAGGACACAATTTTGCTGATTCACCATTCTTGCATTCATCAGGAAGGCAATTACAATCTGCGCATTTTATGACCATAACATCATGACTATAAAGTGACATAAAAATCACTAAAACGGGAATAATACTAGAGTACTTTGTTAGTTCCAATTATTTCCCAGCTTGAACCATCATCTTTTGTCCTGTAAACTTCCTGATACCCATCTCTAGAATATCCAGAGACATAGATTATCTTGTTTTGTGCATCTACTGCAATACTTGTTATAGTTAGATCTGGTCCATTGATTTTTTCCCATGTTTTACCAAGATCTGCAGTTCTTGAAAGACCAAACTGATTTGTTGCATACAATACTCCATTTTCATCAAATACTAGTGCAAGTATCGTTATTCCCTTGTATTCATCAAGTTGAGTCCAAGTTTTTGCACCATCAGTTGATTGGAATATTCCCTTGCCAGTTCCAGCAAATATTATCTGAGAATCATTTGGTGAAATAGCAAGTGCTGAAACATATTCTGGGTATTGCAGTGTTTCCCATGTCTTACCAGCATCAGTAGTTTTGAACAAACCACGACCTGCACTATCAAAACCTATGATGGTATTAGGATCACTTTTGCTTACTGCCATCGCATGAAAATCTACAGGCGGTTCTAAAACTTTGGCAACACTTTCCCAACTCTGTCCACCATCTATACTTTTTATCAGACCAGTATTTCCGCCAGTTGAGGGGTGACCACTTGCATAAAGTGGAATGCCAGTAATTGGCGGTGCGTTAAATGCCATGTAATCTGCTCGTACAATGTCTACCTTGAAAGGCGGATTGCCATCGTGGCTGTGGTAAAAATCACCATGAGTTGCGATATACAAAATAGTACGATCTGTTGGGTCAATTCCTAAACCATGAATATGTCTCCAGTCAATGGTTCTAGAATAGCCTGAAGAAACTGGATCTTGAGGATTTACAGATAATACTGCGATTGCAACTATAATCACCATAATTCCTAGACTAATGGCAGCAAGTTTTCTGTTGCTTGGTATTGAAAATTTATTTTTGTTCATAATGGAATTATCACCTTAGTTTTGTCTGATCACATAAAGACATTTTTCCAGATTGGTTCCAAAATTAAATTTCATTTTACTTTAGAAAATGTTCTGGCATATTAAACCATAGTACTTTACATTTGTAAAATGCTCAATTAATATAATCTGAAAATAATGGAAATGGTATAATGAAAAAATTTGTAATTATAATTATGATAGCACTTGGTATTATAGCATCATCAAGTGCTTTTGCATATTACTCACCAGATACAAACATGATGGAATCAGAAATGGGTTCAATGATGAAATCTGGCAACATGATGAGCCAGATTCCTCAAGATGTTATAGTAAAAGTTACATCAGGACAAATGGCGGAGGTTGGGAAAGAAACTACAATTGCGTTATTAGTTCTAGATAAAGAAACAAAAGAACCACTATCTGATGCTCAAGTAATAATAGGGTTAGAAAGAGGTGCGTCCATGAGTTCCATGGATATGATGGGTGGTATGTTCATGGCGGAAGATATTGGAAATGGGAAATACATAGTAAGATTTACCCCAGACACCAATGGATACTATATCATGCATACGCATGTTATTCCAGATGGTAAATCAATGCACTCTATGATGGAAAACCACTTGGACATTGGAATAATAGCTAAATAATGGAAATTACAACTAAGATCGGCACATATCTGATTCCTAAATAACAAATAATCCACAATTTTTAGTTCGTATATGGGTAATGTATGGGACAATGTGTATGGAAAAGATGCTTCATTTTTTGGTGATGAACCAAGCAAATTTGCTGTTTCATGTTATAATCTCATGAAAAAGAATGATCTCAAAAAGATGCTAGAGATTGGATGTGGTCAGGGACGAGACTGCCTATTTTTTACATCTAAAGGAATGGAGGTTGCTGCATTAGATTATTCAAAGGTCGCAATAGATAGTTTACTTGAACATGCAAAACAAAAAGATTTGAGTGTAGATGCCCATGTCTATGACGCAAAAAAGCCTCTACCATTTGATAGCGGTTCATTTGATGCAGTCTATTCCCACATGTTTCTCAGTATGAGATTCTCATTTGATGAATTAAAATTCATACTTTCAGAAGTTAAAAGAGTATTGAAAGATAATGGATTTCATTTCTTTTCTGTAAGAAATCATAATGACAAATTCTATGCAAAAGGAACTAAAGTTGATGATGATATTTATGATATTAACGGATTTCAGATTAGATTCTTCACCAAAGAAGAAATAGAGAATATTTCTGAGGGTTTCAAGATAATTGAAATCAAGGAAGATTATGAGGAACCTGTAACACTTTATCTTGTTACATCAACAAAAAACTAGTAATTGTTGGATTATACTTAAATTAATTATCTAAGGGTAAGTCAGCATGGCAGAACATTAAACTAAAAGAAAAATTGAACTAAACCAAATGAATACCTCCTTAAGTAAAATATCAACTTCGCTTTTGTTCTTTTTTCTTGCAGGTCTGTGCGAAATTGGAGGGGGTTATCTAGTATGGCTGTGGCTACGAAACGACATGAGCTGGCTTTTTGGTGCAGCAGGCGGCTTTGTTTTGTTCTTGTATGGAATAATTCCTACATTTCAGAAATCACACTTTCATAGAATCTATGCTGCATACGGAGGAGTTTTTATTGTAATGTCGATTTTGTGGGGGTGGTGGATTGATGGAACTACTCCTGATTTGTATGATATTATTGGCACAATAATTGCTGTAATTGGAGTTGTGATAATTTTTTACATTCCAAGAAAAGGTGAGACAGTTTGGTCGAAGAAATAATTACATCACTTGGTCTTTTCTTTTTTGCGTCTTTATTGGAAATAGGTGGAGGGTATCTTGTATGGAAATGGTTACGAGAACACAAAGGTAAGATCTTTGGGTTGATTGGTGCACTGATTTTGTTCTCATATGGAATAGTTCCGACATTTCAGCCGGCAAACTTTGGTCGTGTATATGCAGCATATGGAGGAATTTTCATCATATCTTCAATTCTTTGGGGTTACTGGGTAGACAAGAAAAAGCCGGACAGATTTGAGATAATTGGTTCAAGTATTGTATTAATTGGTGTGGTTGTAATGTTTTACTTTCCGCGATGATTCGTAAATAATATCAGCATGTCACCAGAAATAGAACAATATTGGTTGACTCCCCTGTGGAGTCGAACTTAATTTACGCACAAAGTGGGTCCAAAATAATCCCAAGATGGTGACCGAATCGCATCTGACCCACACCTACAATTTATCAGCAATCTCTAAAACCAATCACTTTGTATTCATTTTAAGATATTACATGGAATCCATTTTCATTATTTTTTCATGGGCTATACTTTTAGTTTCAGGATTTGACGATTCTGTTCCATCAACTGGTGACAAGACTTTCAAAATAGAGTATTCTGATATTGTTCAATCAATTAAAACAATATCAGACAAGACTCTGGACTTTTGGGGATTTGAGATTGAATTAAAACAAAATTCAGCCGGTATTCTTGACATCAAGATCCCAAAAAATTTTCCAACTCCGGCAAGCTTTACAGACACATGGAGTTATGGTGACAGTCCCTTTGTGCTGGGAGATAACATAGAAATAGCATATGAAAAGGTCGAAGAGCCATGTTATTTTCATTACAGGATTCCAGTTGAAGGTAAGAAAAATGTAGAGATTTCCTATACTGTGATACTTACAGGAACGTGGAAACTTTACAATCCAATACAATTTGACGAAGATGACCCTTGTTACAATAAGGTGTTTTATGTGCCACCAGTTGAGACGCCATTAAAGCAATTCAAATCAGGAGTTGCCGCAGAAGATGTCAAGTGTAAAGAAGGTTTCATGTTAGTAACCAAAGTGCATGACGGTTCTCCAGCATGTGTGCAGCCATTAACTTACAACAAGCTTGCAGAACGCGGATGGGCAAATCTTCTAGGCCCACAGATGGTATTCTATGTATTTGCAGATGACACTAGATATGAAATTCCTTACAAAACAACTGGCTGGAGAAATAAGGTGTTAAACATGACGCTTGATAAGGAATACAATTCGTTTGTCGTAACTTTACAAACCAAAAACAAGGGAGAATTTACAGCCACGATTCCAAATGGTTTGATTGATGACAAAGTTGGAGTTACACAAAACGATGTTTTCATCTTTATACTTGTGGACGGAGAGGAAGTTGCGATTCAAAGTGAGAAAAAAACTCAGACCGGAAGGACTATAACAATTCCCTTCCCTGAAGGAGCTAAAAAAATAGAAATTATTGGAGCAGGTTTAATATAATAAATTTGTCACAAAAACGAATCATGAGCAATCTCTAAAAACATAGGAATCATTGGTATAATAAATAAAAAAGAGAAATGAAATCAATTCAGCAAAATCTTTTGGTTTTAATAGGTTGTATTGTTGTAGTTATTCAAATTAATCCACTTGACGACCTCGATAATACGGACGTGTTGGATCTCCTTCTAGTATGTTCCGAATAAATTCGATTATGTCTGACTGACCACCTTTATTGTCAATGGTTACATAAAGTAGATGTTCGTTATCCAAAGGCATAGTGACTCGTCTAATTTTTTCATATACTGCTAAGACATATTTTCCTCTACCAATTTTGTGTGCAAGCTTGTTACGTATTTTCCACGCATTCGCTGCATAATGAAGTGATTCATTGTTTTCATCATCAGTAAGAATACTGTTTGCACCTTTACGATGAACTGTGTGCAATATTTTTCCATCCATATCACATATTGTTGCAAATAGAACATTTTCGTCCACATTCATAATTTTGTCTAACAGCTGTTTAAAATCCATAATTGATAATAATGTTACATTTATGAAAGTCTTTCCAGATGCCTATCATTCGGTAGCCATTCGCACCAACTCAGAAATCGGTTTTCCTTTATCCTGAGAAAGTGCTGTTATTCCGCCAGTCAAACTTTGCGCTACAATTCCTTTTTTTGCAAATACATGGGCAGCCATGAGCGAAGTATTTCCCATCATGCAAACAAGCAATGTCTTACCATCAGCTCCTCCTAACGCTGTATCAATCTCCTTTGGAATCTCTTGGGTCATCAAAAGTCGCTCAACATCTCTTGCCTTTGGCACAAAGATCTTGCTTTTATCAAAACCAAGCGAATTTGCAATCAACTCTATTCCTTTATCTTGTGGAGTATACATTGTGTGAATCCAGAGAACTCTATTGTAGCTCCCAATGTCAGAAAGAGCTTCTTTAAGGTTAACCTCAAGACTGGCCTCCTTCTTTCCTGTCGTTTCCAAGTTCTTTCTGTACTTTTGAATTCCGTCCGCAATTATTACGACAAACTTTCCTCCATTACCAAAGTTTGCCATCTGTATTACCGCGTAAAGTGCTAGGGCACTGCTTTCACCCATGTCGTGACCTTTGTCTACGAAAAATTTCAGCAAACGTTTTGCCTGCACAAAATCTACTTCATGTTGTCCGCCGTATCGCTCAGGCTCGTAGAATTTCAATCCAAGAGCTTTTTCTTTTGTCCTTATTCCCGCAACATCTTGATTACCTAATGAAAAGACTACATGTAGCGATTTTTTTCCAAATTTTTCCATCATATATCTGCTCAAGCCACCTGAAGTGCCACCTGTACCAAAAGTGCAGGCAATTCTAAAATCTGAAAGTGACTGGCCTTGTTCGTGCAATTGTTGATCAATCTCAGCTCCAGTCACAGTTCTATGTACATCGATGTTCAACTCGTTGTCGTACTGTTCCGGACAGAAACTGCCATAGATCTTTGCAAGAATCTTTGCCAAGTTTATGATGTCCTGTTTTGCAAGGAGCGCTTCTACATCAGAACTTGATTTATCAAAAATTGCAGGATCAAAACCTAATTCAGAAAGCTGTGAGCGAATGTTTAAAGCGGTTGCTTTGGCAACCAAAAGATTCGGGTTGTCCTTCATCCCTGGAGCAGGGCAGATGTCCATGTCAAGATTTAAGATACGTGTTTTCTCGTTTCTCAACTCCTCAAAGACTCCTTCCTGAAGCTTTCTTGAAACAAGGGTAACGACATCAAGACCAATCTTTCCTATTTGTCCAAGAGCTATCCCAAAGTTACCCGATGTCGCTTCGAATATTGTCTGTCCGCCCCTAAGCTTCCCTGTTACAATAGCATCATGGACAATATGGACTGCCGGCCTTACTTTTATCGAGCCTGCAAGCAAGTTCGAATCAAACTTGCCAAAAACTTTAAGATCGTTATCAGCAAGATTCAGGCCAAACTCTTTTCTCGCACACTCTTTCAAATCTTCAGTAATGTCAATCAAGGGCGTAGCATTGACAACCTTTCCGCCGTCTGGTTTTTCTAAATGCGGAACCTTACTCCATATCTCTCGCTCAAAATGTTCAAGCAGAATGCTGTCAACGTTACTTCCTTTATTTTGGTCCTGCAATTTTTCCACTGTATAATCATACGCAGTAAGGTTTTATAAAAGATACATAAGCTTTCAATCGTTTTGTGCCTTGATTTGCATCCATATTTCGCCAAAATACGACCAAGATGGTAACCTAATCTCCTTGGACTCGAACCTACAAAATGAAACAAACATTGATGATATGAAACGATCAAATCAGAATCTAACAAACTTTCACTCTAGCGATTTTTTTCGATGAGTTCTTGTAGGTAATTCTGATCAGAAAGTGAGAGTGGTTCTTCTTTTCTAAGAGCAAGTAGAATGGTATACAAACGCATTGTATCTCCTATTCCTTCTTGCATCATAATTACAACTGATTTCATTAAGTCGTCTGAAGGACTTTTTCTAATTGGCGTTGCAAACGATAGTTGATATCCATCCGGATCTCGCATATGAAAGAATCTTTCACCCCAAGAAGCGTCTGCAGGTTCATTTTCAAAAGAGACTAACTTTGAAATACTATCATCATTTTTCAAGTGAGAGTACAGTTCATCTACGTCATCTGTATGAAAAATTATTCTTCCAAAATCTCTTGTATTCTTTTCGCAACTATTTCGTAGCTCCAAGTTTAGGAACATTTTGCTGGCCTTGCCAGCCTCGTATGTAGTAAAAGAGTCATTAGATGCGCCGCCGCATACCAGTTCAAAACCAGGTATCATAGAGTAGAATTTGCATGACGCCTCCATATTTCTAACTACTAGCGTAATTGCAGATAACCTGTATACTTTCACTTCATGTATGATGGTCAATCGCATTATAAATAATCAAAAGTCCTTGCTGCTTCACTAGTGCCAAAAATACAAATAGTAAGAATGCAATAGTGGTATAAACGATGACTGAATTCATATGTCCTGATTGTGGAAAAAGGCTTTACCACGAAAACGAGACAACCCTGGAAATTGAAAAAGGCGTACACAAAAAATTTTGTAGAAAAACACCAGGAGATACCAAAAGTTTTATGCATAGAGGCCCAAATGACAATGATCCCATAGATAGAGAAAGGGCAACTGACAACGAAGGAAAACCAATACTAAAACGCTAAGCCGCTTTAATTTTTTATAGTTTTTTGCTAATTACAAATCTGTTTGGTGCCCTAGTCCCCTCTGATCCGCCTAAATTAATTAATCGATTTAATGAAATGTGAATCAAAAATTTTCATTTTTCTAGATCATTATTAAATAACTTCATAACTTTAATCTAGATGTTTCATCACTTGCTTAATTTTTTCAATCAAATCTTTTTCTTCTAGCGCTCTGATAACCAAAGTTCTCATGTTTCTTATTCTAGCTGAATCTTCGTCATACATCTTGTATGCCTCAATTATACCGTAAAAGTCATAATTTTCAAGATAGAACTTGATGGCCTTTATTAGTTCAACATAATCATCAGAAGAATAATCTAACTTTTCGATTTTTTTGCAAACAACCTTGAACACTCCCTCTATTTTCCCAATCTGTTTTTTTATAACATCAAGATCATCTGGTTCGCCTTTTAGTTCATTTAAAACTGTATGTGCTTCAAGTGTCTGAGTCAAAAGGCTTTTGAAATAGTCATCCATAACATTGATCACATTCCATAACGAATACCTTTTAATTTCATGGAAGATTAGTTTTCTTATGGTAGAGATATTATATCAAGATCTAAGCAACCAAGACTTTCAAAATTTCTACATTGCCATACCAAAAAACTGGAAAGGCGGAAGGGATAATGAGGTTACGGTTATAGTTTCTGATATTTGTGTGGTCATCCCACAAACAATTTCAGGGGCTACAGGTGAATTAAAAGTTCTTAGACTCCTTGAGGCAATGATGGAAGGCGGTGTAATTAATGCTGGGGACATTCAAAAAGCAATAGAACACATATTGTAACTATTTGACAAAACTAAACGAGGATCTAAATTAGACACAAAACATATGCTCAAACCTTAAAGAAGCATCATAAATCATATTCTTAAAAATCGAAATTTAGGAATTAAATGACATTTGATACGAACCGTTTACTGTGTATTCAGAATGAGAATTTACTTTTTTTCTTTTCTTAATTCTTCTTGTTCTTTGATTGCTTCTTGTAATTCTTGGTTTTGCTTATGGAGTAGAATCTTTGTTTCTCTAATCTGTCTCGAAATCCAATCAATCTTTTTCTGGATTCTTTTGTCTTCTTCTTCTTCTTCAAAATTCATAGTTATATCCTTAAACTTTTTCCTCTTTTATCCGTACCTGAATTACATTTGATACGAACAGTTAATGGGTCCAAAATAAAGTCATGATGATACCCTGCCCCATCGGGCCCATAGAATTTTTTTATGCATAAATGCTACACAAAATTATGGAACATTTGTCAGCAATCTCTAAAAACAAAGGTAATTAATTGAATCTAAATAAACTGGAAAAAGGTTCATTCTAAATTTGATTACTGTGGTATTCTCAAATGTAGAGTAATCACAGGCACAAATTTGTTAATAAAAAAAGATTTCTAGTTTTACTGGCAACGTAGACTGTTTGTCCGAAATCAACCTGAGACAGTCAAACTATTTCATTTGATGTCTTGCGTGTTGTGCTGCATCCATTACGGTATGTATTGTGTCCTGTGCTGCCCTTCTTGTCTCTTTTACAGCACGAACTGTATCGCGTATTGTACCGTTTTCATTTAGCTCAGCAGCTGTTTGACGAATGTCTTTTGCAGTATCACGAGCTGCAGCGGAAGCTTCACGTATCGCTCCTGCAAGCTCTGTAATTGCGCCACTTTCACGCAAAGTCTTTGATGTGTTTCTTACCATCGCTGAATATTCTCTGATGTTTTCTGCAATGTTTTTTATTGTTTCAACAGTTTTTTCTGCTGAATAGCTAGATGCATATTCGCTGTTCTTGCCAGTTTTTTGTTTCATTGTTTCGAGAGTCATTGTTGGTATAAAGTTTGAAATAATAAATAAAGCCCGCGTAGCATTGATACTTTTTTAAAAAAAATTTTGCAAAGGATAATTTGTTAGTGATATTAATATCTAAGAAATTTTTTTCATTAGTGTGGCAGAAGAAAGAACTGGAAAGATAAAAGACATCAAGGAAACTGTTTCCGGTGCAGTAGAACTAATGAACCAGCTAAGAAAGCCTGGAGTGCAAGAATCCTTTGGCAAGATTATGGATGCTGCCATGGTTGCCAAGGAGATAATCAAGGATCTCACAACGCCAGAGATGGTAAAAAACATAGAAAATTTTCGCCTAATATCAGAAAACATGAATCAGGCCTCCACAAAAATGCAAGATACCATAAAACACCTAGAAGAGACAGGCGTCATAAGCGAAGCCAAAGGGTTGATGAGATCAGCGAAAGGTGTGATGGAGTCGGTTGGTGAGAACAGTCAAGATCTGCCACAAATGAGTACTGCCATTAAAGAAATGATAAATTCTATGAGGGATTTGGCTGACGAACTAAAAATGACTGTTATAGATTCTAAAAAATCTGGGGCAGTTCATAGTATCAAAGAGACCATTCAAGATGCATCAGAGATTTACAAAACAACAACGTCTATGTTGTAGACGCAAGGTAGTCGTGAGTTAAAACCAATACAAAAGACTTACAGGCAGTAGGTTTAGACATTATTGGATGGAACGTAAAATCAATTCTCCTGACAAAAAAACAATTGAGCACATGGCTAGCCTGAGTTGGGATGATCTCATGCTTTTTATGCATAAAAAATATGGTAAGAAAGTCACACAGGATTTTCTAAAAAATTACACATATCGACTACAAAAACTAAAGTGGCGTAAAAATCAAAAATGGAAATAAAAAATAAAACATGCCACAAAAAACCTACAAGTTAGCTTCCGACTTGGAAATTTGCCAAATCCTAAACGGCATGTGGCAGGTAGCAGGTGTCCATGGTCAAATTGATCCAGAATCTGCCATCTCTGAAATGCTTTCGTACCACGGTTCTGGTTTTACAACATGGGACATGGCAGACATTTATGGGCCTGCCGAAGAATTCCTTGGTGAATTTCGGAGAAGAATTTCAAAGGTAAAAGGCCAAGACGAACTTGACAAAATACAGGCCCTGACAAAATTTGTGCCAAATCCAGGTCCAATGACTAGATCAATTGTAGAACATTACATCGATAGATCAATTCGCAGAATGAATGTTAATTCAATTGATCTGGTTCAGTTTCACTGGTGGGATTATAATGACACGAGATATCTTGACGCATTACACCATCTCTCCAAACTTTGTGATGATGGAAAGATACGACATGTTGGACTGACAAATTTTGATACCGAAAGAATGGAAATCATGGTAGAAAATGAATTCAGACTAGTATCAAATCAAATACAATATTCTATCATAGACCAGAGACCAAAAGTTAAGATGACTCCATTTTGCCAAAAGCATGACATCAAACTACTCGCTTATGGAACGCTTCTTGGAGGATTCTTGTCTGAAAATTATAAAGATAAACCTGAGCCGACAAGGTCTGAGCTATACACAGCAAGTTTACAAAAATACAAGAACATGATTGATGCCTGGGGTGGATGGATTCTGTTTCAAGAGCTTCTTGTAGTACTAGATGAGATAGCAAAAAAGCATCATGTAAGCATCGCAAATGTTGCTGCAAAATTTGTCCTAGACGAGCCTGCTGTTGCGGGCGTGATAATTGGCGTAAGACTAGGCATAGCAGAACATATGTCTGACAACGCTAGATTGTTTTCAATAAATTTTGATAAAGGTGACAAGGAAAAGATAATATCAGTAACATCAAGATCGCAAGATCTGTTTTCTTCTATTGGAGATTGTGGAGATGAATATCGATGATTCATCATGATAAATTATCAAAATAGAAAACTGCATTTTTTTATTCTACCTCTTTTCAGCTTAAAAAGTTCCATTAACAGAGTAGCTTTTGGAGACTAGCTCCCTATAATGACCACACATTATACCATTCAAGTATGAAAAAGCGATCTCATGCATCTTATGTAGCAGCAGGCAAAAAAGGTGCAAGAACTAGAAAAAGAAAAGGTAACTGACCTTCTTATCAAATCAGATTCCAACAAACGGTCCCTCTAGCGATTTTTTTCGATGAGCTCTTGTAGGTAATCCTTGTCAGAAAGTGAGAGTGGTTCCTCTTTCCGAAGCGAAAGTAGAATGGAATACAAACGCATTGTGTCTCCTATTCCTTCTTGCATCAAAATTACAACTGATTTTATTAGGTCGTCTGAAGACACTGTTTTCTGATATTGGATTCTATCTTTCAATTTTATCATTGGAATTAATCTAAATAAAAAAATGTCTCTATGGTTATTTGTAAATGATAAACATAGAGGTAGCGATAATGTTGTTTAGCCGATAAAGTTGGCCTAGGGTCTGTAATCGCTTGGAGGTAAGCTCTGACACTTGTTTTTTAGTATGACATGACTAGTTTTAAAGATTAAATACAAATTATTCTAGCGATGAATCAATTATAATTTAACGCCTTTTGAAAAATCGTCTTTCTTTTCATCAACTTTAAAGGCAATTGCAAGCAAGAATAAAACATGGCACAAACCATATCTGCAAAAAGGATTGCATCATTTCTTCCAAGCGCTACAGAGATACTATACGAGCTTGGTGCAGGAGATCAGCTAGTTGGTGTAACACATGAGTGCGACTATCCTGAAGAAGCAAAAAGCAAGCCCCGTGTAATAAAATCATCTTTTGATCATACTAAAATGAACAGCAAAGAAATTGACAATCAAATTTCAAACATGATGCAATCAGGAAGTGATATTTATCTATTAGATGAGCAAGTCCTAAAGAAAGCCAGCCCTGATCTTATTATTGGACAAGGATTGTGCGATGTTTGTTCTCCTGCCACCAAAGAAATAAGCAAAGCTGTTTCCATTCTAAACAAAAAACCAGAGGTTGTTATTCTTGATCCGCATAATGTTGACGATATCTTTTCAGATATTTTGCAAATAGCAAAACATGTTGGCAAGACAGAGCAAGCTCAAAACTTGATTAGTTCCATTCAAAAACGAATTGAATATGTAAAAACAAGACCTACAAATTCAAGACCCAAAGTTCTTTGTATAGAATGGCTTGATCCGCTATTTACCGCAGGCCATTGGGTCCCTCAAATGGTTGAGATTGCCGGAGGAATAAACGGTATAAGCATAACAGGTGAACGTTCAAGGAGAATGAAGCTAGAGGAAGCGATGAATTTTGAGCCTGATACCATAGTTTTGATGCCATGCGGGTTTGACATCAACCGAATTCGCCAAGAGTATCCAAAACTTGCAAGTGATTCCCAGTGGAAATTGATTCCAGCAGTACAAACTAATCATGTCTATGCTGTAGATGCCAATTCTTATTTCAGCAAACCAGGTCCAAGGACAGTTACAGGGATTGAAATCCTGGCAAAAATTATCCATCCAGAAGTTTTTGTGGATCTCAAAATACCAGATGATTCCTTTGTGCAAATAAATTCTTGATTAAAGGGATTTACCGTGAGTGTTATTTCGATACAATTTATCAGCAATCTCTAAAAACACAGGAATCATTGCTATAATAGCTAAAAAAGAAAGAAGGGCGTAGTTAGAACCTGTTTTCTTTCATCTCAGTGAGGAGGAATTCTTTTAACAACTTAGCGTGTTTTTCTCTGTCAGCTTTGATTATTTCCCACATCTCCTCAAACTTGGCATTGTTAGTTTTGTGCGCATCCTCGATATACTTATCGACACGACTTAGGAACTCTAATGTTTTTGTTAGTTGATGTACCGCATTATAGGGATTGTCACCTATGGTTTTTGCTGGCATGATAAGTACATGTATTGGCAGATATTTTAATGATTCCAATTTTTCAGATGAAAATTCTTGAAATTATAACTTCTCTAAAATGAGTGCAATAGCATTTGGTTTTCAAACCTACCAATCTTGCTACACTTTAATCTCAGTTCAACGTTCTAGTTTGAATGGCTTTACGCATAATAACATCACTTAAGAGAAAAGGTCCAGAAATTGTTCTAGGTTGTTGGAAAAATGACAAAATCCAAAAGACAAAGAAATCAAAAATATGCTGACCGAAAGAAACCCCTGACCAAAAGAAAGTTTACAAAGCGATATCTTGGAAGACAAAATAAAAAATCAAGAGATAGATAGATGAATGATTCCATAAAATCTGATTAAATATGGAAAGAACGCACGTCAAGTCTGGCAATCTAAGAGCGATTGGATATGATGAATCAACACAAATACTGGAAATAGAATTTCATCATGGTGGAATTTATCGATATTTTGGGGTATCAAAAAAGATCTATGATGGTTTAATGAATTCTCAATCATCTTATGGGCAATATCATACTAGATACATAAAGAACAGGTATAGACACGAGAAAATCTGATTCTTCCAGATGTCTCATAGACATACAAGGCTTTTAATTCAAGGTAGCACTATTACTATCGTAGAGTGGTGTGAGTTTGCACATCTCTGATCTTTTGTAGTTCGGAGAAAGACTGGAGTAACTACCCAGCTCTGATATGGCTTGATATTCAATTCTTGAAATTATGATTATATTTTAACTGGATCTAATTCATATTCTTTCCACACGCATTCAAATTTTATGAAAATTATTTTTCAAAATTAACGGGATATAGACAAGCCAAGTTTTGTAGCCATGCATAAGTAGTGACGAACCTAATTTTGATCGGCTTTATCTAGAAGCAAGCTATTGTTCAGACAATGAAAACTGGCTTGCTTGTAGCAAGATTTAGTATTGTAATTCTTACTTTAATTATTTTATTTGGATGGGTACAGCCAGTAAATTCCCAGTCATCAACTAATTTGCCAGTGGCCATGAATTGTAATCCTTCCTCTTTGACCATCACACCAGGTAGCTCTGGGACTACTCAATGCATTGTTAAATCAAATGGATTTGATGGCCAGCTAATGTTTGTGGGTTCAGTTCCACAAGGAGTGACTTACTCTTTTAGTCCCCCAATAGTAACACTACAGTCAGGTGGTCAGGCTAGCTCAATGCTGATGATAGGTATTGACATAAGCACCACTGGGACACTTGATTTGAAATTTAAGGTAATAGACTCAGACGGAAATCAAAATGAAGAGATTTCCCTTAAGGTAAATTATCAGGGCTCTCCTCAGCCTTCACCAGAGCCAGCCCCGCCATCACCGACCCCAACTCCATCTACATCATCCACGCCTCAGCCATCTTCACCTGATACCGATGGGGATGGAATTGCTGATACTTCTGACAACTGTCCAGATGTTGTAAATCAAGATCAAGCAGACAGCGATGCAGATGGACTGGGAGACGCATGTGAAATAAAACCTCCTTCAGCTGATGTATCTGTATCAATTACTGGACCACAAGAACCAGTATTCTTTGGCGATGAAGTTACACTTAGAGTCGATGTTACAAACAACGGCCCAGATACAGCAAAAAACGTCGTAACAACAATTCAGTTATCACCAGGACTGCAATTCATACCTGAGCATTCTAGCGGGTTTGATAACTTTACGGGAGGTTTACTTGATGGATTTACAATAACTACAATAACCGCAGTTCTTGTTGATAAAGCTGAACCTGTACTGATTGCCACCAACATAGATACTAACGATGATGGAAAGCTTGACGCCATAGTCTTTGCATCTAGCGAATCTATTGATTTAGAGCTAAGTGCCGGAAATGCAAAAGAAGGTACTCATGATCCAAATCCACAAAACAACCAAGTGTCAAGAACTTTTACTGTAGAAATTCAAAATGTCGCTCCAATAGCTGATGGAGGTGCAGATCTTACTATCAATGCAGAACAGACTATCACTCTTGATGGAAGTAATAGTATGGATCCAAACGGAGACCCAATATCGTTTAGCTGGAGACAGGTTGCAGGACCAAGCGTCGTGTTAGATGAATCATTCTCCTTAAGACTAGAGTTTATCCCGCCCATTACAGGAACATATACGTTTGAGCTGACAGTTACTGATGACAAGGGCTTACAAAGTACAGACAATGTAACCGTAGTTGTAGACTCTTCTGCAAAGTCTGTTCCAACAGCCGATGACCAAAGTGCACCTGATTCGGTAACTGTTGCAGCTGTAGATGATTCGTCTTTTCCATTCTATCTTTTAATTTTACCAGCTGTGGGTGCTGGAGTAGTTGTGGCCTTGATGAATATACCATCCAGCCCTCCATCACCTCCAAATATTCCACCAAATGCCACTCTGACGCTTCGCTTTGAAGGTAGAGTAGAGGTAAAAAGGAGATGATTAAATGATTTCTGGAGAAGGTTTTGAAAAAATAAAAAGTGAATTAGAAAAAACATTGGATGATGTTTTACAGAATAGTTCTGAGCTGTGTCAGGCAAGAGATGTTAAAACAGTCATAGACTGGTTCAGAAAAGGTAAGCAGGCAATTGACCCTGGAAAAATTCTAGGCATGCTAAGTAAGAATATAGTCAGTAACGTGTTTAAGAAATTGCCAACAGAGCTTTCAGATACATTGGAAGATACACTGCAAGACTCTAGTATCCAGAAAAATCATGGTGGTCGCTCCATTACTACATTCTTACCTGGATTTCAAACGTTAGAAGACATAGTGTTGGTTGCCAACGGATCTCTTGATCTAGGTAAGGTGACGCTAGGCTTGTTTCAAGATATTGGTATAACGTTAGACCAAGTAAGAGTGTTAATGGTTGAAGGAAGCAAGCGCTACGAAATAGGAAAAATTGGATTTAGTGTTAATCTGTACCTGTTCTCCAAAATGATGGTAGGAACAAAAAGGAAAAAAATCGCGCAAAAAGAGTTTGAATTAAGAGATATCGTATTGTCAGTGGTATGAATTATTTTTTAAAAGTTTAAACAGTAATTTGCTATTAGGGTTTTGTTGGTGGCATTAGGAAAAGCCTCTATCTTAATTCTACTCTTTATGTTCTCATGTGGAGTTGTTGGTTCTACACTTTATTCTTTTAATTTAGTTGATGCACAAGAAGTTCGATCCTCTGTTCCTCCTGATTCAGATAAGGACGGAATTTCAGATGACAAAGACAACTGTCCAAGTGTCATTAATAGAGATCAAAAAGACAGCGATGGCGATGGTGTTGGTGATGCATGTGAGCCAGAGCCAGCAAGACTGCAACCTTCCACAATTGAACCAGACTCTGATGACGATGGAATTTCAGATGATAAAGATAATTGTTCAAATATTGCCAACCATGATCAAAAAGATTCTGATGGAGACGGAGAAGGTGATGCATGCGAACCAACACAGGAAAGAAGTTTGGATGAAGGTGAGCAAGAAATCTCGTCAAGGTCAATTGAAGAAATTGAACGTGATGATAAAGAGGTACCTCGAACTGATCAAGAAGAGCAACCACCAAGACGAGTTCCTGATTGGATTCAGACTACAGCAAGATTTTGGGTGGAAGAAAATGTAGAGGACAGAGACTTTACAGCTGGTATCAGTTATCTAATACAGCAAGAAATCATTGATCTTGGAGAAGATATATCGCCAGAGGAATCAACTTCGCAAGAACCCAATGTCCCTCAGTGGTTTAAGCAGACTACATCTTGGTGGATCGATGGTATGGTCCCTGAAGATCAATTTCTCGATGGACTCAAATGGCTAGTAAAGAAAAACATCATCAAAGGAGTTCAAAAGCCTACTTTCTTGGCAATTGATTTGGATGATCAGAATTTGCCCCTAAAAGAAGAAGGTAATCCACCAACATGGATTCATAAAATTACTCCATCTGAACTCAAAGCTGAAGAACCACTAAAGCCCATTATGGATCCAAACAGGTATCTCGGCGTCTTTGAGGCAGGAAATGATGGATACTACTTGTGGGTTGGGGTTGATTGGGATCACTTTCTGGAAAAAGGAACCGAGCTTGCAAAAAATGGCTTTAGATTAGTTGATGTCGAACGCTACGCCTACGGGGGAAAAGCTTACTACGATGGAGTTTGGCGTTCAGGTCTCGGCGCTAACTTAATTGAGGCAGGCAAGAATTGGGATGGGTTTGTTGAAGTTTGGGACGAACATAGCAAAAACAACTTGAGATTGATAGATATTGAGACATATGTTTCAGGAGGGGAAAGAAGGTACATCGGAGTATTTGTGAGCGGGTCTGATGGTCATTACCTATCGTTATTCGATAATTGGGAAGATTTTGTGGATAATTGGGATGAGCTAAGCAAAAACGGTTTACGCCTTATTGATTTTGAGACGTATATTTCCAACGGGCAACGAAATTACATTGGAGTATATAGAAGTGGTTCTGGTGGGTATGTTTTTGAAAGTGGAATTAGCTGGAAAGATTTTGTAACTAATTGGAAGAATTATAACAAAGATGGCTTGCGCCTTATCGACGTAGAAACGCATGAGGAGGGAGACAAAAGACAGTACAGCGGAGTCTATGTGGCAGGAAGTGGCGGATATGGTCTTTGGCATGCAGTTGATCTTGAAAACTTTGCATCAAAATGGAATGAGTGGGGAAACAACGGACTTCGTTTGACTGATCTCGAAGTGTATGCTAGTCAGTGCAAAATAGAGTGTCAAAATCAAGTAGCAAAGCCAGGGGAACCTTACAATTATGGATACAAAGTGACTAACTCGTGGCATTGCCCTGGAAAACCGTTTAGCTGTTCATCACAGGACACGGTGATGTACAAGTCTCCATCTGATGAATTTGATGGCGCTAGATTTGTAAGACTTTCCGCACTTGAATCATCAGACAAAATATTTGTTTTACCTTTTGATGACAAGGACGTAAAGATGTGGCAGACATGGATATACAATAGTGGTAAGTGGCATCATGCTATTGATTATGGAAGATCAGATTATGACACTTTCAAGGTGAGGGCAGCCGCACTAGGACGGGTTCTTTTTGCGGATTATGAAGATTGGTCTGGGAATACAATAATTATTAGTCATGATGCAGGCGGTGAAGAGGATCTGTATCGGACAATCTATGTACATCTGCGTAATGGAGCTGAATTGGATTGTTCTAGAGCTTGGTATACAAGTATTCCAAGTATAGATGGGGAAAACCTTGACCTATACACACAGCATCTTGAGCTTACAGGATGTGAAAAGGGAGACACTTCAAATCTAGATTCTACACATTGGGGAACCAACTCTCAAACACTCCAAGTTAAAGCAGGCGACGAGGTAGAAGTAGGTCAGTTCATTGCTTGGGCTGGCAATACAGGTCCTGGAGGCAAAAAAGGAGAAGGCAATCCCAACACCCACCTGCACATCTTTTTTACAAAACGTGATACTAAAAACAATGAATGGTACTTTATTGATCCTTATGGAATCTATGCAGGACGAGATTGTTATCCGAGCGGTTTGACGGACTCTATTGATACCCCATGTAGTCGGTATCCAGTATCATGGAAAATTGGCAAGCCACAATATCCAATATTAACAAATGTAAAGTAATTCTTGGGTGAGTTTGAATTATTTTGAGAGGAAGAAATTTAGACTTTGATTATTCAGATTTGATACGTAAGGATAAACAGATACATGCTAGGTTTGGTGATTGGTTAGATTTATTTTATCAGGACTTTTTTCTGTTGCCAAGACATTAGACATCAGTTGTCATTATTAAAAATAATTTTAGAAGCTGGGGGTGTGATTTTTATGATTTTAGCTATTGTGTTTTTAGGTGCTGCGCCTTAAAGGCTGGATTTGAAAAATAGCAATGATGATAAAGATATTTTTGTATGTCATAAATAATTACTTCTCATCAATCCTTCTTAATTCTTAAATGCGATCAAAGTGCGATCGCTTCCATGAAAGAAAAGAGCATTTTACTTCTTACCATTCTTTTAACAGGCGTTCTTGTCAATTCTACTGGAATTGTATTTGCTCAGACAAATTCCACCAGTTCAACAGAATCAACAGATTCTAATCAAGACGAAAAAGTAACGATTTGCCATTTCCCACCAGGTAACCTAGAAAATCCTCATACAATTACGGTTGGTAGTCCTGCAGTTGCTGCACATCTAGCTCATGGAGATTCTGAGGGTGACTGTGAAAGTGAAAGTGGTAGCACGGGTGATACTAGTTCTACAAATTCCACCAGTTCAACAGTTGGCACTTCAAACATCGGTAACATTGGTCAATACGTTTCAGAATTTGTACATGAACATATTGCAAAATCCAAAGATCAAAGAGCAGAGACAATTAACGCAATCAACGACTGTCGTGAGGATCTAAGAAACGCCGATAGCGAAGAAGACAGAACCAATGCACAAGAATCTTGCAAGGCAACACTAAAGGAGATTAGAGAAAAGTACAAGGCTGAACGAGAAGAGTACAGGCAACTCTTTAAAGAATATAGAGATGGCATGAAGATCCTCATAAAAGAAGCAAAGGGACAATTAGTTTCTGCAGAACAAAAAGAAAAGGCATTGAAAGATATTGTTGAGGAAATTAAAGAACTGCAAGCAAAGATAAAAGAAGAAAGACAAGCTATGCAAGAGCAAATGAAAGAAGAAAGACAGGTTTCGAAAGATAAGAAAGAAAAATAAATTTCTTAATGTTCATTTTTAAATAAAAAAAGTAGTTTATACTTAAATCGGAACCACAATTTGGACACATTTATCACGGTACCCTGGGTCTCAACACTAGATGCTTATTGGTTAAACGCATACTTTTCAGGAAGATCAATCAACAAGAGCTCAGATGGAATCATAGCTTCTATTGACAATTTTTTCTCGTTTTCAATTCTTGCAGCATCACGAGTCTTCATCACATTTTCATTTAGCTCTACCTTACCATCTATGACAAAAAGATACGCCTTTCTGGAAAAGTCAAGCTTGCGTTCTAGTAGAGCACCTTCTGACAAAGATGAAACAAAAAAGTAGACGTCCTGGTGTATGTGTAGTGATTTTTCAGTCATGGTATCATCAGGTGCAACAACAAGAAATAATTTGTTTAATCTCTCCTCTTTAGAAAATTTTCTCTGCTCATATGATGGCACAAGGTTTTTCTTGTTTGTAAATATCCATACTTGCAATAATCTAAGCGAGCCAGTCTTTGAACCATTATACTCTGAATGCATTATTCCAGTACCTGCACTCATCCTTTGCACCTCGCCAGCTGATACCACTCCAGTATTTCCAAGGCCGTCCTTGTGTTCTAGTGTGCCATCAATAACATAGGTAACAATTTCCATGTCAGAATGCTTGTGAAAGTCAAATCCCCTGCCAGCTGATATTATGTCATCATTGAATACGCGCAACGGCCCAAAGTTCATCTTTCCTGCATCAAAATATTCCCCAAATGAAAAGTGATGTGTTGTGTCAAGCCAGTCTGTTTTGTTTCTATAATGCTCATCAGCTCGAGTTATTTTTATCACGGATTAATTTGGTCTTTTGTATTATTAAATCCAGTCTTAGGAAATTCAAAGCACGTTAGAGATAGATTCACCATCAAAAAAATTCTTAACCTTGGGTGATTGTAAAATTACTAAATTAAATTAATGTATCATATTTACGATCACAAAATAGGCAAGGACGTTTGCTAGTTTTACTAATCTTTTCTCATTTTAGCTAGTTGGTTTACAATATCGGTCGTTGTGATTATTCCAACCACTTTACCCTCATCAACTACAACAAGTTTTCGAATTTTTTTTGCAGACATTAAATCGGCTGCAACCAAAATCGACTGATTTGGGTTAATTGTTTGTAGGGGATATGATGCTACTTTATGGACTGGCGTGTCTAAGGGGTATTTATTTACAGCAATTTTTATTGCAAAATCCCTGTCAGTGATTATTCCTTTTGGGAGGTTATCTTCTTTCAATATTATGGCACCAAATCCTCCCATTTCCATCATCTTTGCTACTTGGAAAATAGTTGTTGAAGGGTTTACAGATATTAGAGCCCTTGTCATGATGTCTTTGACTAGGATATCTGATATGACACGGGCATCTGTTGGGTCTTCATCGGTTTTTGGTTCTGGGTTTTATCTCCTGGCTGCAACAGTGATTATTTTACACAAAGATGTCTATAAACTGAACGGACAGAATCAGCTGAATATTTGCGAACTTTGCAAATAACAAGCTGAAAACAATGGCTGTAATCATAAAATAGGTGTTTATTTATCTTTGTGGCCCAAGTACTATTGGTTGAAATTACAAAATAAAACATGTCTTGTTTTACTGCTAATTATCCTACTTGTAGCTCCTGGCTCAGCAATAGCGTCACATGGTACAAAGAAATTTTCTAAACTCATTGGTGTAGAGTTGAAAGGGAAGAGCACAAAAGCTCCTGCTTATGAAGAGAACACAAAAGAGTTTGAGATAAAAAAATTTGAAAAGTACGGACAAAATTTTCTAATCTTCTTGGGAAACGGAGTGCGAGGATTTCATAATATTGAGATCAAGATAAATGGCAACGAGGTTGAAGATGTAATACTTACAAAATCTACTGACCGAGGATCATTTCATGTACCTTGGAATGTTTCTAAACTAAAATCAGGAGATTATACGGTTATTGTCTCTGATGGATCCAAAATAATAAAGGCAAACTTTAAAATTTAAAATTACATTCTCAACATTTTTAAAACGAAAGCAAGAATGTCAGTCATTGGTCATTACAAAAAAGTTCTTTCAAATATTTGCCATAACAATAATAATTTCAATGATTCTTAATTCTGGATTTTCAAATCTAGTTTTTGGAAAAACAATAGATTCTCCAAGAAAACAGCTAGAAAGAGGCGTTGCACCAAAAGACATTGTTTGCAAATCAGAACTTGCATTGGCTATTATTTTTAATTCTCCATTATGTCTAAAACAATCAACGATATCAAAGTTAAAACAAAGAGGAATGCCAATAATTGTTGTAGGATCAATGCAGCAAGAAAATCAAATTGACAAGATGCCTCAAATAAATACAAATAAAGATTCAGCAACAATTCAGGGCGAATCAGGAAAGCCCAAGGCATCAATTCAGACTGCGCCTGCTTCTAGGGGAGGTATTGTGAATTTTTATCTCAACGATGATGATCTTAACACCAGTCCAAAGGGAGTAGACCTCCTTCCTACAAGAGGACTGTTGGAATTTACTATAAACGGAGTACCAATTGATGGACCGCCAACTATGATAGAAACAGGACTAGATACTGGCAGGTTCTTTGTATCAATTGATCTTCCTGAGACAGTAGATGGAAGACCACTAGAACAAGACGACATTCTGGAGATAAAATACATTGATCAAACAGATGTTGCTGGAGAAGAAAGAACCAGCATTACATCAGTTCCTTTAACGTCGGCATTTTCCAAGATGCAAACATCTGGAGGAGGTAATAGAATTGGACATGATTTTGTTGTGAGGATTTATGAACCAGATCTGAACTTGGATTCAAAAGATGTGGACACTATTCCTTTGAGTAAAGTAGAGTTCAGAGGAGAGGGTGGAATCAGGACGACACTTGCCAACCCTGCATTTAGTGCTAATTCAGGATATCTCTTAGAAACTGGCGAGAACACTGGAACCTTTGAAGTAATAATAAAGATTCCTCGTACAATAGATGGAAAAACGATAAACATTGGCGATGATTATGAGATAAGATACATAGATGAATCCACTCCATCTGAAACTGATGAAAAGATTAAGCTAAAAGGAAAAATAGGATAGAAAAGATTTGGTTATAATATGAAAAAATCCCTGATTAATTTTTTAGTTTTGGCATAAAAGACAGCTTTTGATTTTTTATGCTGACAGCATGATTAAAATCAAAAGATGATCCATAGAATAATTTCTTAGCATAGGCTGCAAATCTAGTTTGCGAGCTAGATTTCAATCAGAGTAGTTTAAGTGCATCTTCACGTGATAATGATACCAAGGTCTCTGATCTTATTACATCGCCAGCAGGCAACCACAGTTTTATTGCATCTTTCTCATCCCTCCCTTCAAAGATCCAGACAGAGTCGTATCTTCCAAGGGTCCAGTAAGTGGCGATTATTTTTACGCCTGGTGGTAGATTTTGCATTATCTTTTTACCGACTTCAACAACTTCACTTGCCTTCTTCCTGAATTTTATCAGGGTTATGAAAATCATTAATTTCCTATTATCGTTTTAATTACTTAAGAGTATTCAACCTGATTTTCGCCCCTTCAACTATTATAAGATTCAGCAACACCTTACAAACTGTTAAAAGTTCATTTCATGAAATAATATCATTGGTAGTTTATTGTAACATATGCTCAACAGAAATAGATAAGAAAGAAATTGAAAAACATGTAACTAGCGAACAACATCAATCAAACAAAAATAAGACATTGCGTCCCAAAATGGCCGACTATATAAATCATAAAAACCTCGTCCAAATTTGGTTAGAGTCTCTTAATTTTTCACTATCAAAGTAACAAAGAATGCATCTCTATGCAGTATTCTCAAGCATAGAGAGCAAGGGAAAAGAATCCCATTGGGATAGATGATAGCTGAGTACTCCAGAACAGATCTTGTCATATTTATCATAAAATCTGTTTGCATCTTTTTCTGTAGCTTCAAAAATGGCCATGCCAGTTTTGTTATCGTTAAATGGTCCTGACCAGATGAATTTTCCAGCTGATTGCCATTCATCGATTAATTCAATTACAGACGGAGCGACCATCTGAAGGTCTATCTCTTCTGTGTCATCTTTGAGTGTGCTGACAAGAACCCACAACTTTTTTTCAGAAATTGTTTCAGTTATTTGTGACATGACACTAAATGGTATTTTTGCTATTTAAACACTACAAATATTTCAGCTTCTGATTCTAATTCTATAGAATGAGAATTAGCTCACACTACTGCAAAAAAACAGCGGGAACTTGCTATTTTTCCATTGAATGTTGCCACGTAAAAAAATTATTCTTGTTTTGTCTTGTCATCATGTGATTTTTGTTTTTGAGCTGCCTTTTTCGTACTTTCAAGATACGCTATTGTAGTTCCCAAGTTTCCAAATCCAAAAGAATTAAGCGATTCTGAAGGAACCATGATTATGGTATTGCCTTGTACTTTGATCGATTCATACAACATGTTGGATTGTCTTAAAGCATAAGCAACAGGGTTTTCGGCATATACCTTTGAAGCTTCTAAAAATTTGTTTGCAACCAATACTTCTGATTCACCATACGTCACCCGTGCGCTCTTCTCACGTTCTGCTTGAGCCTGCATCGACATTGCAGACTCTAGCTCTTGTGGGATTATTACCTGGCGAATCTCGACACCAGTTACTTCAACGCCCCAGTTACTTGCTTCACTTTCTATTGTGGTTCGTACATGAGAATTGATTTCCTCCCTTTTTGATAGTATGTCTTGGAATAACGAAGAACCTATATTATTACGCAGTGTAGTCTGAGAAACTTGTTGGATCATTTGGTTAAAGTTTTCGACATTTAATATTGCGTCTTTAGCTCGCTGTTCAATTATTTTGTAACGAAGAATCGCATCAATGGTTACTGGAACATTATCTTTTGTAAGCATCCTTTCTGCTTTGAATTCACTTACTTTTTCTCTTATGTCAACTACTAAAATATTATCTGCAAAAGGCAACCTAGTCTGTATGCCAGGTCCAACTTGCCTGTTGAATTTTCCAAGACGAAGTATTATCGCCCTTTCATATTGGTTGATTATCATTAGAAACGATGAAACAATTACTGCAATTCCAATAGCTATTGCAAGATACGTTACTAGATCGTTTTCAAAGAACATGCCAGTGCCGATACCAACGATTAGAATTAGTATTCCTATTATGACATGAGAACCAGATCCTTT
>DATEAJ010000009.1:0-7245 GCA_035288445.1 Nitrosopumilaceae archaeon | reverse complement strand
CAGATTTTAATGAAGGAGGTTTTCCATCAAAAACATAAACAGGTTTTATTCCAAGTGAAAGAAAATTTATGTTTCTATAAAATAGCCCACTGATATGACTTGTTATTCTTCCCCTAGAATCATTTAACGGCATCCCGTCAGGACCGCGAATTATTGCCAAAAACTGATAGATTGCATTGTATGCATCGATTGCTATAACTTTGGATGCAAACGATTCAAGATTTGTTTTTTCACGTACTACAAGAGGCTTTAGATCTAGACCCACAAAATATTGTAATAATCAGTGAATTTTTGCTTTCCTATTTCTTGCGAAGGCTGGATTTTGTTTCCCAGCCACGCTCTATAATTTCTTCATAAATGTTTGAAAGTTTTGGAATGTCCTCGCCTTTTTCAGCTGCAGTTTTTACCTTTTCTCTGTAATAGTCTTCAATCTCTTTTGCTATGCGACTATCAATTGTTATGGAAACACGAAACTTTGGCATCTATTTATAGCACCCTGTCTGTGATATTAGTAAGTATGATATCAATAATAAACTATCCACTATCAATTCTTACACTATCTTAGAGTTAGGGCAAAGCCGTCCCGTGTTGGTTTTAGGAGTACAAGTTCATTGTCATCAAAGCCCAGACTAGACAAAAAATTTTCAATGGTCATCTCGTCTGAAAGCATGTATTTTTTGCCCCCAAACTCAATTAAAACGACTTTTTTGGAAATGGTCTCCAACTGATCTTTGTAATAAATAGTCTACTTTATATCCTTTATTATATACTTGATCACTTTCATTCTTAGTGTATTTATTGATCAAAGTATGAAGTCTTGCAGTTGCCAGGTTAGCCAAGTGGTACGGCGACCGCCTCGAGATCAAAACAAGGTAGCGGTTGTGCTTCTGCACACATGGGTTCGAATCCCTTACCTGGCGCTCAGATTTTTTTATCAGAGTTTTCAAAAATTTGTTCGTAAATTTTGCTCAAAGTTTGGAGATTTGAACTAAATGTTTGACATCTAATAACGGCACTGAATTATGTGGAATTAGATCCTTTAAAAAAAATCCAACAACGTAATAATTATTAAAATTGAATTTAAAGTAGATGTTAATTCACTATAAGTTGTCGATGTCATAATTTATCAAGATGCTAGTGTAAAGCGGAAATATAGAACTAACCCCCTCATATTCTTTGTACTTAGTTTCTTATCTAAAATAGTCCCATGATGGTGACATATTCCTACTAGACCAGAATTATGTGAATTAACTTAGTAATTGTAATTCTTTTATTAAATCAAACCTGACTTGTAACTTTAGTTCAATTCAATGTTGCCACATGAAAAAATTATTCTTGTTCTGCATTATCAAGGTTGTAAGACAGATGTTAAATTATTTATTCTAATTATGCCACATTATTTTACAGAAATTTCTTTCAATGATTTATTGCTAAATTGTTGTAAATAGTTTAAAAGTTCGTCAGGATCTATTGGCTTCCTTAGGACGGCCTTTACACCCATCTGCTTCATCACTGATTCTAACTCTTGTGATATTGAAGAAGCTGTCAATGCAACTATGTTTAATTTTGAGATTTTACCAGTCACCTTCAACTCTTCAACAATGTCAAAACCTGAAAATTCAGGTATGGCCAAGTCTAGCAGAACTAGGTCATAATGATTTGTTGTAATCATATTGATACCATTATGGCCATCATTAGATACAGAACAGGAATGTCCTCTGATAGTAAAATACTTGGACAGCATTGTTGTAATGTCATCGTTGTCATCTATAATGTGAATCTTCATTCAATACATCCCATAAATTATAATTAAGATACGAGGATTAATCTATGGGTGTCAGTATTTTCACAAAATTACACTCCTGGGATAATTTTTAAATAAATTTGATATATTTTGTGTTTCATCTCTCATGCTCTATTTTTAGCACATTTTACTTGTTTGATGGTCTTTGCCTGCCTAAGGGTTATCTAATGTAAAATCAAAGTTTTTTTCATTAAAAAGGTCCTGTATTGTTTGCATTAGCTTTCTTGTGCTAGAGTTTATTATCTAGTCGTTTTCTTTGCTCAACCGATACTGAACCATACTTGGAATCCAAAAGCATTTCTGTATAGCCTAGGATTGGTACCAAAGGCGTCCTAAGTTCATGATTAATTTGTAACAAAAACTCACGACTGCTTGTTTTTCTTGAGGAAATTACTTCTAGAAATTTTCCCATGGTGTTATTTAGATGATCAATGTTCTCAATTTCTTGATTTAATTCAGATGGGAGTTTAGTTTTATTTTTGTCAGGCTCAATTATTTTCCTTAAACTTTCTGCCAACATCCTTATTTGTTTGGCTTCACGAATAAAGTGAATATCTTCCATCTATGCTCATCAGATCGTTTTTTTATTTTTAAACTGTTGTATGTGACCCAACAGAACGCATGACTCTATCGGTTTTTTCAAACATGAACGAACTCCTTTACTTTTCAGCATTGATTCATCTTCATCACTTGATGAAGATGCCGTCAATGTTATAATCATTATGTCATTATTTACAATTCTAATGGAATTTTAATGTAAAAAGCAGTGCCTGTTTTTCCATCGCTATCAACCCATATTGTCCCCCCCAGTTTCTCTATAATCCCCTTGGATATCACCAGTCCCAAGCCAGTACCGCCTACTTTTCTTCGTTCTGAAGTATCTACCTGATAAAATTTTTTGAATAACTCACCTTGTTTGTCTTTCGGAATGCCAATTCCATTGTCTTTGACATATAGAATTAAACCATCTTTGTCTTTGTATCCACCCACTTCAATTAACCCGATATTTTCAGAGACGAATTTCGTCGAGTTGCTAATAAGGTTGTCAAAGACTTGACGTAATCTTGTCTCGGCAGTATGAATCACAAGATCTTTGATAGATGATAACTTTGTGACAAATCCTATTCCTTTTTCCTTTAAGATGTTCCTATAGCTAGAATCAAGGGATTCAAAGAATTCAGAAAGAGACAAATTTTCAAATCTGAATTTCATCTTGTCTATATCCAACTTGTGAATATCCATTATATCGTCAATAAGTGCTTCAAGTGACTTTGCATTTTTTTCTATTACTTCTATTGCACTTGTTTCTTCTTCATTTAGCTTGCCTAGCATTGATGTTTTGAGCATTTTGCAGTATCCTATTATAGGAACAAGCGGGGTCTTTAGCTCATGGGTTATCATAGAAGAAAATTCCTCTTTTGATTTATCTATTTTTTTTAGCTCCTCTTGAACACCGCGAAGAACTTGATTAGCCTTTTCAAGTTCTTCTGTCATTTTTCGTTGGGCTTGGAATCCTTTATACAAGTAATAGGTTGAAATCGATGTTATTATCAAAATTAAAATTACCAAGATGTACGATTCTTGTATGGTATCATTGACAGACTGAAATGCTTTATCATAAGGTTGCATAGAAACTACAGCCCATGTATTTTGACCGGCAGTTATAGGTTGGTAAGATAGAAACATTCTTTGACCATTTATTGACTCTACAGTTGTTCCATTTTTTCCAACAAACGCATCTTTGATTGCTCCAATTTCTGGCACTATCTCGCCACTTTCATAGCTAGTTTCAGGCGAGTCTGCTACAAGAGCCCTGTTATTATCCACAACCAAAATCCGCTCATCTGGATAGGAATGTAATTCGCTGAGTTTGTTCTGTATTATGTGCAGATCCACCCCTGATGCAAGCATGCCTACCATGGAATTATTTTTAGAAAAAATTGGTACTGCAATTGCAGCCACGGGATGGTTTGTGGCAGCTGAAACTAGTATGGAATCAACATAGATATCATGAGTAGCGGTAACTTGCTTGTAATAATTTCTGAAACTCACGTTTGACACCGATAGAGTTTTCTGAAGCTCATACGGTTCCACGAAATAGATATCACCGTTTGGAAGAATATAGCCAATGCTTTCAAAATCTGGATATGTAGAAAGAATATTGCGAATTACTATCCGCTTTTCGTTCTCAACATTTTCTGGAATTCCATGTAGGCTATTATCAATAGAAGAAATGTTAGGGGAATTTCTGATATTTTCATCTTTTACCGCGTTTTCCAAAATTTTTTCTGCATTATTAATTATGAGATCGATTCTACTAGCAAGTTGATTGATCCTTGCAATCCGTTCCGTTTCAATAATACTGCTTTGTTGCCTAATTTGTTCTTGGGAATAAAGGACAATGATTACCAATAATGCAATTGTTGTGGCTAAAAGTATGAGGAGAATTCCTCTAACCTTTAATATTGTACTCATTTCTTTTCAGACAAACTCCAGTAGGCAGACATCGAATAATTCTACCACTGGATGCACATAACTAGATGTAGTTAAACAGATTAACTTTTTCGTGTATGAACTTGCATAAGAAATGATAGTGGTGCCATGAATTATGGCATTTTACAAGAAATGGCAGAAGCTAATCGGAGTAGCTACAAACTCATTTCCTAATTTTTTATTTTTCACAAGTAACTTCAGATTTTTTATTTCCATTATAAAGTGATTTTATTGTATCAATATCACATTCTGATATGTATGGGTACTGTGTTAGAATCGTTGGATACATAAGATCTTCTGGTGCTGTAGAGTGTGCAAGACCAAAAGCGTGACCTAGTTCATGCCTTAGTATTGTTTTGAATTGTTCATCATTGAGTTTGTAGACCTCGTAGATTATAATCTGGGATTTGAGGATCTGATTTTGAGATTCGTCTGTAATCGACTTTGTAAATCCTGAATACCCATCTCCATTTTGTTCATCAGTTAACATAACTGTAATGTCGCCTTCTCCTGTAGGCGATTGGATCACCTCAAGCTTCTGAGGAATGTACAATTGAGTTTTATTCTCAGCTGCATTTGCAAGTGCACCTGCCCAGCCCATATGGTAAGTTGATGTTGAACCTTGTTGTCCATTATATACTAATGAATTATCAATCTCGATAGCTTTTTGTGACAAAACAACTTCTTTAATCAAATCAAGTTTCTCTGGATATTTTTCTGCGCCAATAATGTTGATGTATAATACAGTGCCATCAACTAGCCTCCATGATAACCAAGTATAGATTATATCGCCTTTAAGATTTTGTATGACATAACTGTCTTTTACGTTTCCTGGATTTGGAATTCTGTATTCTTGTCCCACTAGTTCAACTACGAATAGAGAATAAGCAGTAATTATAATCCCAATGGCTACAATAAATCCAGCCATGGTCAACACATGCTTTCTAGAAAGTTGTCTGTTCTTTTTTTCTTCGTGTTGGAATATCTTGCCAAGAAGCATTTTTTCCTGTTCCAGTTCTTTGATCTGCTGTGAATGACTTGGTTGAATTTCCTTTTCTATTACATTAAATTGTTTTTCATTAAGAACATTATTAATGACCTCTGATAATTTTCTAATGTTAGAGATCACGATTCTGAGCTTGTTTGTTTGTTCATCAGATAATTTTCCAAATTTTTCTGACAATAACATGTTTGCATATGCTTTAATAGGAACCAAGGGATTCTGCAATTCATCGTTCAGTTTAGTTAAGAATTCGGGTTCAATTTTTTTAGTTGATAATGTCTGTGCCATACTTGCTGTGAAGTTACTTAGTTGATCTAAATCTTCTATTATCTCATAAGTGAAGTCTGCATTATTCATATTCTGTGTATTTTCAAGCTTTTGAGTCAGTTTTTTTTGAATTAATTGGATCTGTTGTATTTCACGTAGAAAATGTTCGTCCATTCTCTTCCATCTCCACTTGAATTTTAGTTTGATTTTTATCAGTATACAAAATTCAATTATGTTATTTTATTATATTATATAACATCTACTTGCAAAACTTGTTGAGTATTTGTAAGTTTTGTAATTCCTTATCCGCCAATTTTCATAAACTAACTATGTGGATCTCAATCGGTAATCTATCAATCCCAATTCTATTATCTGAGATTTCACCAAAATCGCTATTTCTTAGATTTGGGAACTTGGTTGACGATTTGCTTCTAGTGAAATCGTAGAAAGTTCGTACCTGTAACAATGTAAACAAGTTTTTCTAATCCAAAAAAACTAATTTATTAATTTGTGATTATTTCATAATTTATGGAAAACGCTATCGAAGTTGTAAATAGGTTCTATTATGTATGCAATAACAAACAGGGTCAAGTGATGCGGTGTAATAAAGAAAGATTGAGTACTCCGTGTTGACCCCAAAGATTATGAAAAACTCCTAAGACAGGCAAAATGTTAGTCCTATGGATTTTACTGGTAGACCGCTTAAGAGATTTGTTTATGTCAATTCGAAGGGTTGCAAATCAAGTGCAACACTAGCAAAATGGGTGAAACTTAGTGTTGATTATGTTGTCCCTTAAAGAGAAGAAAAATTAGAACAGTATTCTTTTAAATAGTGCTAAGGTGAGGGTGTCAAACTAAATGCACCATTCTCTTACCTGGCGTCTTGATTTTTTTAATAGTTTGAATTTAATTTTTTGAAAGTACGAAAATGTCTGATGCCAAACTTCCTGCGTTGCTTTCGTAGAAATACTAGATTTTTTGATTAAAAAAGAAAGAAATTTGGATCGTATGAGTGATGATTCCTAGTCTTCCTCTACATATCCATATTCAATTAGCTTCAGAGTATTGCTCTTTACTAATCCTACGTTAGGCGCAAACCATTTGAAATCTTCAGCAGTGGGTTCAAGAGGTGTTGTTTCAAAGAATTCCAAGGAATCCTCAAAGACTCCAGCAGGTGTTTTTATCCTCTCGTCAAGACTTTCAATAACCCCCCTGTCCAGCGCTACACCTGGTGCAATTTCCTGATAAAATGCGTAGTCCTCAATTGGCGATCCTGGCATTATCAATCCTGCTCTTGCTTCATTTTTTCCATGTAACCATGCACCATCATGGCTTACGACTTGTCCATCTTGGTAAATGTCTACATCTTCACCAAAGTAAAAGATGTTGTCATTCTCTGTACAAATTGCAAAATAGTTCTTTGAGATTTCTACTAATGTTCCATCGCTGGTTTCGCTTTCTTCTACCACCCTAGTTTTAATACCATCTATGGTTTTTGTTTCATCTAGAACTGTGATGGTTAGCTGGACTACTGAATTACCTTCTTTTCCTTTGAGTACAAGTTGGTACCCTGGCTCTAGGATAAAGTAGCGATTGCTTCCTGTGGATGACCATGTGCACCCTTCCAAGTCAAAAGAATCTACAAATTCAGGCTCGTCATCTTTTTCTGCGTTTGCTG
>DATEAJ010000008.1:0-7129 GCA_035288445.1 Nitrosopumilaceae archaeon | reverse complement strand
GATTTTATCAGACAAGAGAGTTGGAGATATGATAGACTTGCAGAAACATGGAGGAAACCCAAGGGTATTGACAATCATCAGCGAAAGCAGAAAAAGGGTTGGCCAAAAATTGTTAGAGCAGGTTTTGGTGGACCAAAAATTGCACGTGGATTACATCCATCGGGATATACTGATAATTTAGTTTACAATGTAAAGGACTTGGAAAAACTTGATCCAAAAACCGATGGAGTAAGATTTGGCCATGGGGTTGGAAAAAAGAAAAGACTTGTAATTATAGCTAAAGCCAAAGAGAAAAACTTCAAGATGTTTAACGCAAGGGTGTCAACAAGTGGTAGTAAATCTTAAAACAAAGAGACAATTAGTCTCGAGAATTTTAGGAGTAGGGGCAAATAGAGTTAGATTTGACTCGGATCATCTTGATGATGTTGCAGACGCAATTACACGAGACAACATACGAAGTTTAGTTACTGCAAAGATAATTGAGATAAAATCAATAAAAGGGACTTCTCGTGGTAGAGCACATTTTAAAAAACATCAGAGACGAAGACGCGGAACAAAACAAGGTTCAAAAAAAGGCAGGAAGGGGGCTCGAATAGGCAAAAAGGAAGTTTATGTAAAAAAGATACGCGCTATGAGACATCAGATTAAAGTTTCAAAATCAAGAAAAGAGATCACAAACAAAGATTATTGGAATTTGTATAAGCAGGTTGGCGGAAACCAAGTTAGAAACCTAGCGCACTTAAGAAGCTTAATAGCAGAAATTCGTTCAAAAAAAACATAGCTAGAATCTGTAAATAGATTTTTCTACGTCTAAGATTTTACCATTTTTAATTTTTATTCCTTCATTTGATAACATCTTAGCTTTTACTTTTTCCCCCCAAGCATAGCCACCTATTTTACCGTCTGATTTTATGACTCTATGACATGGGACTATAACTGGATATGGATTTTTGTTCATAATTTTACCAATTACTCGTTGACCATTTTTAAGGCCAATTGCTTTTGCGAGCTCTCCGTATGTAGTTATTTTTCCTTTTGGAACTTCAAGAAGTTTTTTGTAAACTTTTTCTTCAAGTTTCAAATCTTTATCACTTCAAGATCAGTGGATTCTACAAAGTTCATTATTCTCTGTTTATGTTTTCCTAAACCACCCCAATCCAAAAGTGCGAATTTGGCTTCGTTATTTCGTTTTAAAATATGAGAGAACAGACTTTGATCTAAAAATTCCAAGGCATGTTTTGGCATAATGGTTCCTAAAGCATATTCACCTTCTAATAATACCTTTGTGAACTTTTCAGGATAATGAGTACTGCCAAAGCAAATTGCGACATCGTGTTTTTTTGTGGGATGTGACATTACATCGACCGTAATCTTAGCAATATTTTTACATAATTCTTTATCGTTCCACTCTTTTTCTGTTGTTCCTACTTCAATAAACAAAACAGGTTTATCAAGTGCGGTAGGGCCATGATGTGTAGCTTCTAATATGATTTCAAACTTAGCAAAATCTTTTCTTTTTTTCCATAGAGTTTGCAGGTATGATTTTTGTAGATGAGGATGAGGTATCGCGACTTGTCTTTTGAATCCACCAAATCGTGCCTCTGAGAAATTGCCTGTACTATGACAGGTAAGTGCAAGGGTGGCTGTTTCAGCAGCGTGTTTTGATAAAAATACAAAACCATCATAGTTGTACTTCTCCTCCAGCCAATCTGCGGAGATAGATGGTGTTGAAATTATAACAAGATCAAAATTTTTTCCACGATATATTTCTCCATCTTGCTCCATGTTTTGAGAAATAAAATTGGCCATGTTATAGCCTGCAGGATCTGATTTGTACGCGACAAGCAATTGCATGTGATAAGAGATATAAGTGCACTTTATTAATTTCCTCCAATGGGCAATCCAAGACAGCTGCTAAGAAATATGGTAAATACTCTGAAACTTGCCAAAAAATCAGATATGGATGATTATACACAACACCTTAGGTTGGTCCTTCTTGGAATTGCTGCAATTGGAACGATTGGATTTATAATTCAGTTTGTATTTTCAGTAATTACTTACGGGATATAGATGACATTGAGTCAAGAAAAATCTCATTTCTTTGCTGTCAGGACTACAGGTGGACAGGAAAAAGTAGTGATGGGATTATTAGAAAATAGAATCAAATTAAAAAAACTCAACATCCAATCGGTTTTGCTATTAGAAAATCTCAAGGGGTATGTTGTAGTTGAAGCAATAGATGCAAATGCAGCCTTTGATGCAATGCAAGGAATCAGACACATACGTGGTCAGTTAAGGGGCGAATTACAGTTTAGAGATATAGAAGGATACTTGGTGAAGAAATCGACTGTATCAGAACTTGCCGTTGATAAAATTGTCGAAATAATAGGTGGACCGTTTAAGGGTATGAAGGCAACCATTACTAGAGTTGATCATGATAAAGAAGAAGCAACTGTGATTTTACTTGACGCTCCATATCAGTTACCAGTAACTGTTGATGCAAATTATCTAAAGCTTTCAACGTAGCAAGGATTAAATTTACAGTTTAAAGGAAAGAAAATTCATGGCGGATATTCAAACTGTTTCTGCACTTGTAACTGGCGGACACGCTAATGCAGGACCACCACTTGGTCCATCACTTGGTCCATTAGGAGTTAACATTTTACAAATTGTAACTGCAATAAACGATAAGACAAAAGACTTTGAGGGGATGAAGGTTCCTGTCACAGTTTCAGTTGATAAAGGAACAAAACAATGGACTGTAGAGGTTGGAATTCCATCTGCTGCAGCACTTATTTTGAAAGAAGCCGGATTACAGAAAGGTTCTGGAACATCAGGTGCGATATGGGTTGGTACTATCAATATGGATTCCATAGTGAAGGTTGCAAAATTAAAAATTGATTCATCATATGCTCAGGATATCAAAGCAGCTGCAAAAGAAATTGTTGGGACTTGCTTGCCACTGGGGGTCAAAATAGATGGTAAGAATCCAAAAGAGGTTACTGCTGAGATTAACGCAGGTAAGTGGGACGACAAATTAAAGTAGATTTTATTCTGAAGTAATGTAAACTGGGTCCTTTTCAGTTCGTTGTAATTCTACAAAAGTTTCTGTGTTTTGAATTCCCTCAATTCTTCCTATTTTTTCTATTGCCACAGTGTGTAATTCTTCCAAGTTTTTTGCACGCACTGTAATTATGATATCAAATCTGCCTGTTACTTCAGATATCATCGATACTTCTTGTGTTTTCAAAAGTGCTTTGTGAATTTGATCTTTTAGTTTTGGATCGCGATTTACTCCCATTGTTGCTCTTACGCCTATGCCTATAAGCGATTCATCTACTACTATGGTGAATTTTTTAATCAGTTTCTTCTTGGTTAGCCTTTTTATTCTGCTATACAGAACCGAAGTATTAATTCCAAGTTTTTTTGAGAGATTAGGAACAGAGACATTGCCATCCTTTATCAGTTCGGTAAGAATTTTCATGTCAAGTTCATCAAATTTGTGCAAGGCTTTGCGATTTAGCTTTCTTACGATTTAATAAATGTAAGTTTCTACTTTAGAAAATTTTGTTCTTACAAGATAAACTCAATAATATGAAAATTTTAGACAATATCATCATTTTCATAGTTTTGACCTGTAAACGATTTTAAATAGGCAATCCAGAAAAGTGTGCGTAATGATTAATGAAACTCAGATCGTAGAGATGGTTAAAGAGGCCAAAACAGGTCAGAAAGAAAGGAAATTCAAACAATCGGTAGAGCTGATCATGGTTTTCAAAGATATTGATGTTAAGAAGGGTTTTGCAATAAATGAAACTGTCCAGCTTCCAAAGAAGCTTAGCCAACCAGCATCTGTATGTGTAGTCGCTTCAGGAGATCTAGGTTTGAAAGCAAAGAGTGCAAATGCAGATAGAGTAGTAGATGGTGCTGAGATAAACCAAGTTGGTACAAACAAACGTGCATCACGTAAGCTAATCAATGGTTATGACTTTTTCTTATCAGATACTCAACTTATGGCTACAGTTGGTAAAACTCTTGGTCAATTTATGGGTCCAAGAGGTAAGATGCCAACACCTGTTCCTTTTAATGCTCCAATTGATTCTATTTTAGAAAGGTTTCGATCTTCAATACGAGTAAGACTAAGGAACTCTCTTTCCCTTGCTTGCAAGATTGGTGATGAATCTATGAGTGATGATGATTTAGCAGCAAATGCTCATGCAGTAATAAACATGGTAGAAAAAAAACTACCAAGCGGAGACAAGAATATTAAAAAAATTATGATAAAGACAACAATGGGAAAGATTGTAAAACCACCACAGGGAGAAAAGAAGTAAAATGCACCAAAATAGAACCAAATATCCACAAAAGAAAGTGCAGATGTATCAACAGATTCAAGAAATTCCAAAAAAGTATAACGTTATTGCGCTTGTTAGAATGGAAAAAGTCAGGTCTTCGCAGTTATTGCCTTTGAGAAAAAAATTCAAAGGAGAAGTTGAGATAATCAGCATAAAGGACAAAGTCGCGCAAAAGGCTTTGGCTGGAGTAAAAATTCCAGCGATAGAAAAGTTGGCAGAAAAGCTAGTCGGACAGTGTGTTTTGATGTTCACAAACATGAGTCCTTTCAAGCTAAACATACTGCTTGGAAAAAATAAGATAATGATGGCTGCTCGTGGTGGTGACATAGCCAGTAAGGAAGTTATCATAAAGGCAGGTAATACTGGCATAACACCAGGACCTATTCTTACTGACTTTAAAGAAGCTGGAATTACGACAAAGATTGATCAGGGAACAGTTTGGATCACAAAAGATTCCACCGTGGCTAAAAAAGGAGATGTTATTTCTGCAAAGCTTGCTACATTATTGAGTAAACTTGATGTTAAACCAGTAGAAGCAGGAATCTTCTTAGATTCTGCAATAGCTGAAGGCATCATATATGCAAAGGATGAGATGGTAATAGATGTCGAGAAGTATCGTCAGGCATTTGCTCAAGCACATCAAGAAGCATTAGCTCTTTCCATAGAGATAGGATATGTTACAAAAGAAAACATTATTTTATTACTTGCAAAAGCAGCCCAGGGAGCAAGATCTGTTGCAGTAGAGACAGGATATCTTACAGACGAAACCAAAGAACAAGTGTTGCAGAAAGCTCATGCAAACGCAAGAGCACTTGCTTCAAAGGTAAAAAACTATACTCCTGAGTAAATCGTAGAATAGTAAAGAAACTGTAAATTAATTTAGGATCTTTCTTTTACCTTTGGAAGATTCCAATTATAACGCATTGCAACAAGTCTGAGTATTGTAGTGACTACTATACCAATTACTGTAGCTACATAAAATTCAGCATTCACACTCAGAAGAATGTAGAACACCAAGATTCCAATGAAACTTGCAGAAGCATACAATTCTTTTACAAATACAATTGGCATTTCATTGACAAATACATCTCTTAGTATACTTCCCCCCACAGCAGTAAGCATTCCAGCCAATGTTATGGCAAGGAAATTCAATCCAAATGTATGATATGCAAATGTAGCTCCAATTATTGTAAATACACCGAGTCCTAACGCATCAAACTTGAGAAACAAATTCCAATGTTTTTGCATTTTTGGATACAGAAAAAATATCATAATTCCTGTTGACGCAGTGATAACAACATACCATGGATCAGAAAGAGAATTAGGCGGAAACTTACCTATTATAATATCTCTAAGGGTTCCACCTGCTACTCCTGTCATGGTTGCAAGAATTATTATTCCTACAATGTCAGCTTTATGTTCTATAGCTTTGAATGCTCCTGTTACGGCAAATGCCATAGTTCCAAAAAGATCTAAAGCGTAAAGAAGTGTCTCGATAGACAGTGATAGTTCCGCCAAATCATCATTTATTGTTATGCATATTAAATAACGTTTAGAGAATAGAACTAAAGATGGTTGAAAATATGTTTCTTCTATCCAAACAGTGCAGATAGGCCTTCCATTGCCTGCTCTTCTGTTTTTGCAGATGGCGTTTCAACTTCTTTTGTCTTTTCTTCTTTTCCTCCAGCTGCATGGGCTGCAGGTGCTGCGGCAACAGCTACTGGTGCAGCTTTTATTGCCTCATCGATATCTACATCGGCAAGGGCAGCAACAAGTGCTTTCACTTGGGCTTCTTTAACCTCTGCTCCAGAAGCTTTGATTATGTTTGTAATGTTAGCTTCGTTGATCTCCTTTTTCTGCTTGTGTAAAAGCAACGCAGCGTATACATATTCCATTGTAAGCGAATTTTGATATAGGCATAATATAAAACTATGGAAGATAAAGCGAACAAAACTGAATCAATAGAATAATCTCAGATTAGTTCAATAGGTTAATTGAGAATTTTCAAGCTCCTGCATATAGAGTAAAGATATTTTTTCAAATCTTTATCATATAATGTATCCATCCTTTGTTTCAAGATTCTTTTTGCTTGTTCCTTTTCAGAGCCATCAGAAAGAGAAAGTACATTATTTATCAACTCAGGTAGTGATTCTCTAACCCAACCATCAATTACCGCATGTATTTTCTTGTGTATCTTTACTACGGGATCTGAACTTACATCTAACACTCCAGTAAAATTTTCATGTTCAACTCTATAAATCAGGGCAAGTACATAATTCGTATAATTTGGGTTTTTTAAAATCTCTATAGATTTTGGACCAGCCTTTCCTTGTGAAACTTTGTTTTTCAAACCAACCGGATTTATTATCATACCATTTACTCCTATTTTGGAATCTTCAACTCCTGTCACTATACCAACTATTACCTTAGTGTATTCACCGTCTGGCTGTATTGCAAACACATAGTCGCCCTCCTTCCAGCTCTTTTTACCAAACATGACAAATTTTCAAAAATGATCATATTTAATGTGTTGCCTCAGAATACTTAATATCAGTCAAAGCAAAAACCTCTCAAAGATGAATAAAGATCAAATTCTTGCAAAGTTTTCTACAGATCCTGACAGGTATTACAAGGTATCCTTATTTGAGAAAGAAGGATTTCAACGAAAATCCTGTGTAAAATGTAAGAGATTTTTCTGGACAATTGATCATGAACAAAATTTTTGCCCGGAAGACGCTGAAAACAATTATTCATTCATAGGAAATCCACCTACA
>DATEAJ010000007.1:0-12655 GCA_035288445.1 Nitrosopumilaceae archaeon | reverse complement strand
CATTAGAAACGATGAAACAATTACTGCAATTCCAATAGCTATTGCAAGATACGTTACTAGATCGTTTTCAAAGAACATGCCAGTGCCGATACCAACGATTAGAATTAGTATTCCTATTATGACATGAGAACCAGATCCTTTCTGACTAACTAATTTGTATGCATAATCATATGACGAGTATCCGCTAGACAATTCTCTCTCTTGTACCCCTCTGCTCAAACATTTTAGAGCCAGATTCTTGATTCTGCATGCTTTATCTGTTTAATTCAAGTATAAAAAATCAATGAACCTGATTAACACTATTGCGAACATCAACATAGGAAAGAAGTTAGCTCCGCCTACTCTGCTATAACCGTCTGAATCCGTGCAGAATTCATAATTAAAACAACTCACCTAATAATATCATTATACAAAACACACCTGAAGAAATTTTCGACAAATGTAAAGTGGTCAGATGCACTCAAGGCCCATTGATAACTGATGGTGTTTTAGGAGAAATAGTGTGTGGAAGCTGCGGCCTTGTTTTGGTTGAAAAAGTAGAAGACTCGGCGCTAGAGTCTAGAATTCATGATGTGGAAGAATATCTGGATAAAAGTAGGACTGGTAGCGGTTCAACATTAGCAATGCATGACATGGGTCTGACCACCGTAATTGGAACTGAAAACAAAGATGCATCAGGCAATTTTCTTTCTAGTGATATGAAGAATAGATTCAAACGGCTCAGATTATGGAACACTCGCAGTGAATCAAGACCAACAGATAGAAACTTGAAGATGGCCTTTACCATTCTAAATACCATTAAAACAAAACTTGCCATTCCTGACATGGTAATAGAAAAAGCTGCATACATCTATAGAAAAGCTATAGTTAAGAAATTGACAAGGGGCAGAAGCATTAGCGGCTTGATACACGCATCGTTATATGCTGCTTGTAGAGAAACAGACACACCGCGAACGTTACGGGATATAGCGCATGCCGGAAATTTAACTAAGAAAAACCTCGCCACAAGTTATAGGAATCTAATCAAAATCTTGGATCTAAACTTAAAACCATACGATCCTTCTGAATTCATAACGAGAATATCAAGCCAAGTAGGTATAAGTGAAAAGACAAGAAGAGATGCGCTGAACATATTGTCAAAGGCTGCAGAAAAGGAAATTTCTGTAGGGAAAAATCCTGTTAGTCTCGCAGCTGCTTCTCTTTATCTATCATGCATGATGAATCATGAAGAAAAAAATCAAGATGACATTGCAAAGGCCTCTGGTGTTACTGCAGTCACAATAAGAAACAGGGTTAGATCTCTTAGAAAAGATTTGAAAATAAAAATAGGATCCTAGATAATCTCGATTACAAGGCAGGTCCAAAATACAACTTCGGTTTTTCATATTCCTTTGATACAAATAAGCGAGAACATCTAGGGCATAATAGAAGCATGGATTCAGTAAGTTCTAATTTTATCTGGCAATTCTCTTTTTCACAATATGTGCATGTCAAGCCTTTCATAAGTATACTTTAGCTTTTCTATCTAATTAACAAATTATGCTTCAATTGAAAAGATGGCTCCAACCTTAAGACAAGATGGCAAGAGTTGATTAATTGTCAGTTTTGATTTTTTTTGACACCATACACTCTCCCACAAATTTCACATTGCCAATGATCTGAAATAACACACCATTTGTGTTCGTGTTTTTTCAAGAGGATCTTTCTTGTCGCATTGGGTGTTTCATGACATATTATACATCGATTATCAATAAAAACAAAAACTTGGGTACAAACTGACTAAAATCTCACTACAAAAAAAAATGAAATTTTATTTGGCTATTAGATATACTCCAATTCCCATTCCAACCAGTATTCCCAGTGCAAAAAAGAACAGATCAAATGCTACCACTTTTCTGAATGATGCATGTACTATTCTGTCCTTTTTTGGTGGATCATTTGGATTTGTACTAGACATGTTTTCTTCAAACTTATTAATGGTAATAAGAATGTAAAACTTTCTGTCAATTTATGATTTGTCAGCATATCTTATTCCAACATGCATTCCAACTAAAATAGCACATCTCGATAGGGCTTGTAATATTGTTGTATATTACAAGACGATAACAATGACACAGGACTCCCTCAGTATTTTATTCTACAAGTGATTTCAACAAAATTATTAGTGACGACAAAGTAATTATGAATTGTTTGCAAAGATGCTTGTAGCAGTGGACGGCTCTAAATCTTCAAAAAAGGCCTTTGACAAGTCTGTCTTTTTAGCGCAAAAATGTAATTCGAAATTATATGTAGTTCATGTTGTGCTTGATTGGGAGTATGGAGGGGATAGCGCTGCAACATTTGAACTAATTGATGAGCTAAGAGCAAAGGGGTCAGAATTACTAGAACAATGCAAAAAGCAAGCCCTACAAAGTAGTGTGCAAGTCGAGACTGTGCTAGAACAAGGAGATTATGCACACGAAATTATTGAAGTTGCAAAAAGAAAGGATTGTGAATTAATTATAATGGGAAGTCGAGGCATGAGTCCTATCAAAGAATTGCTGCTTGGAAGTGTCACCCTTAAGGTGATGCATCATGCCAGTTGTCCTGTCATGGTTGTAAGATAGCAAGTCTTGCCATTTTTTCCCCTAGGATCAGATTTTTATTTTACGACTACGTAATATGTTTGGATAGCGACCAAATAGGAAAAAACACAGATCCTCTGGAGCAAAAAGATCTGCGGACAAACAATTAAAGGATTGCAAGTATGGTTCCTGTGAGATTGCTATCCAGTTTTTGATGTGTCTTAACGCATGATATACAATACAACAGTTTTCTAGATTAAAAATAGTAAATCACAGAATCTAAATTTTAGCCATTTTCTGGAATTATATTCAATGTCATAGTGGACTTGATGTGTTTTATCTTTCTTATTTTTTTACTAACAACCTCTTCTATGTCATTGTAGGTTTGAGCTGTAACCTTACATATTACCTCGTATAGGCCCACTACAACATCGCCGTCAACTACCTCAGGTAGTTGACTTAGGTTTCGTAGAATATTGTATTCGTCAGCATCTTCACAGTGAATGACAATATAGGCGTGCGCAAATTTTTTCCAATTCTTCTCTTCTTGTTTAGACTTTGCAAGGAACAAGTCTGTTGCTCCAACAGCATACAAAGAAAGAGTTGAGCGAACTTTCTCCATTTTTCTAATTTGTTTAGTAATAACATTGTTAAGTCTCTCCTCAGTATCTTCTTCTAGCTTGGCTATCACATCATATGAACCAAATATGCCATGTGCTACTTTCACAGCAGGTATTGATTTTAGTTGGGAGACTACATAGTCATCTGATCCAGGCTCACAAATCATCAGTACATAAGCTGTTGGCACATAGTAATTTCGTATTTTTAATATTTAAGTGCGTGACAGATTCTGATAATAACTTATTTTTTAGACAGTGATCGGCTTTTGCCCAAATGAAACAACTAGATCATTTATTCCCTCAGTCAAACTCTGGATTCCTGGAACTGAAGCTTTGTTTTTTACTAAATCAGGCTTGATAGCATTAAGATAATACAGAATCTTTCGTATTATCTTTACTTTTTTTGTCTTTGATAATGGTGCATTCTTTATGTCTTTGAGGTTAGCGGAAATATCACAAAGCTTGATAAGCTTTGCCTCAAGTGAAGCCTCCTTTAGCTGCTTGACATACTGTTCTTCCTGCCTGGCTTTTGGCAAGCTCCTATCTTTTGACAGTGATAAAACCAAAACTGCAACCTTTGAGCCAAATCTAGAATCAAGCTCAGCAAAACTTGTCTTGGTGTCTTCAAATGTGTCATGAAGCCAAGCTGCAGCCAAAACATCCTCGTCAGTTACACCAAGATTTTTGAGTCTTGTTACCACTCCTGACAAGTGATCATAGAAAGGCGTGACTCCGTCTTTTCGCATCATGCCAGCATGTCGCTCTTTTGCAAAGTTTTCTGCAGCTTGTAAATTGTTCAATTACCAAAATTTGTAGAAACGATTTATTATCTATTGTCAAAAAAGTCATACCAGTAAACTATTAGAAATTAAAAAAATGAAAATGGATTCTAACTATTCTTCCTCGTCTTCGGTTTCATCCTCTGTTTCAGACTCGTCTTCGGTTTCATCCTCTGTTTCAGACTCGTCTTCACCTTCGTCATCGTCAACTTCATTTTCTGCATTTGCTTTGGCCTCTTTTATCAACATCCTGACATTATCTCTGTGCTCTTTGAACAATTCCCTCATCTGTTGTCTCATGTCTTTGTACATTTCTCTGACTGCATCAAGGCTAGTTTTACAATCTTCACGGGCCTGTTCCACGTCTTCTGGATCAGCATTTTTTATGTTCTCGCGGCATTCTTTTATTACATTTAGTGTGTCTTCTCTTTGTTGCTTGAAGAGCAATACAGCTTCATGAACAAAAACCGAGATGTCAACACTGTCTGCAGTTTCTTGTCCATGTGAAAATCCAACCGGTACAAGAGCTCCTGTAAGAAGTACGGTTAAAACAAACATGCTTTGAAACCTCATGAACAAGTCCACATTGCCATAAACGCATTTAAGAATGTCGTATAATAGATTCCAATGAAGCATTAACGGCAAACTATCATGCCTTTGAAAAAGAAACAAAGAATACAGATTTATCAATAGATAATTTTTTAGATCGAAAGAGATTATCATTAGTGATAATTTGAGAAATATTAAAAGCGATTTTCTTTCCAGTCAGCTTTATGCCACTTGATGTATTGGATGAGGCCAATCTTAGAGATCTTCCTGTAAGAGAACGGTTATTCTAGTATCAAAAATTGACAAAATTCATGATAATTTTTTGATTTCAAACTAGAAAAAGATCAAGACAAAACGCAATTAAAAATCATTTACAGTTCTTTCTTGCCTCTATGATCGGTTTTTTATTGAGTGCATACTGATATACAATGAACATGCAAATCGAAAAGACAGACGAGTACTGGATTTATGATCAAAAATGCAAAAAATTGCTAGATTATGACGAAATTAGATTTGCAGGGCTGATAAATAACATGGGTCGCCTTGTCGCAGGTGGCTTCAAGCCTGAAATAGTTCCACTAGAAGATGATGCTGAAAGAAAAAAAATGTACATGGAGCTTGCACTACGAGTTTCCATGAGAAAAGAGTTTGATTACAGTCTTGGGCCAGTCAAATATGCCGCTTCTCGAAGAGAAAAAGCAGTAATGCTAAGTTTTCCAATGAATTCTAATGTCTTGCTAGTTTCAGCTGAACCAAACGTGGACATTGATAAAACTGCAAATAAAATCATAAAGCTAGTTGGATTAAAATAAGATACTCTGTCTTTGTAGTTCCTGTCCTTTCAAGCCTTTGCTATGCCGCTATAATCTCTTTTTCGGGTTCTTTTTCTTTGGGGTCTTTTTGCTTTACCCTTGCTAGATATTCTTCTAACATGGCATATTCAATTTCGTTACACATGTAATCATAATGCACTCCAAAGTATAAAAAGAAAATTTCCGCTTAGAACTTGAGACCAAAAGTAAAATGGGATCCAATTTGTGATCTACAAAATCAAATCACTAATCTAAATAATGCTGATTGGACTGTCAAGTTCCTGAGGAGTCTGTTATATGTTACTTCTACGTAAGTAAGGTGATGAATGATTATACCTGTACATGCAGTTGTGGTTGTCAAAATCCAGCCAACGATTATGTCTGCGATACCTGCAGAATCGGTTTGTGTAAGGTTGGAATGAAAAGATAGATGGAACCACCCAATGGGAGGAATATGCAATAACGAAGCTGAGATGTAGCGGCTGTGCTGAGATTTTTTGTGGAGATGGCTGTTATTGCAAGTGTCATAAAACACCAGAATGGGAAAAACTCGAATGAAATTAGGATCCCAAGTTTCTCAAACTAACAATATTAATTACAATTAAAAATAACAATTTATCCGCAATCTCATAATCTCACTATGCATAGATTTTTAATTTGTTTTGAAAAAATAATTAATTCTTTGTTTTGTATCGATTGTGTTTTTTTATATTTACAAATTTAGGTTAAAGCTGGTTTTAATCAAAGCCTATATGTTCTTGATTTCTATGATATCATACAAGAAATGAAACTGATTCTGATAATTGCAACAACCGTCTTTCTCTTTTTCCTGCTTAGCAACCAAGCAGATGCAAAGTGTATGCTGGACAAGGACTGGCCAGACAAGCCATGTATTGACACTGCTCCACCGCTTCCTCTTTCAAAATCAGAGTGGAAGGATCTTTGGGATGGATATTATGACTATAAAGGAAAGGAATGGATGGAACAAAAAAAATCAGAACTAGATGAGCAGGTAAAGGCAGGCACTCTAAAAGATTGGATAGAATCAGGTTCCGCTACACAAAATTATTCAAACTATAATGTATGGTTCTATTATTACGTAAATGGCAAGGCACCTGCACCAGAAGGTTATGAACTAGAAGACTATGATAATCCGTCAGTCAGTTCAGATCCTACGGTTTACCCAACAGTTGAAGAAGAATTTAAGCTTGGAAAAGACGAGGTCACATTTTTCAAGTCAGAAAATATCTGGATTAGATTCTCTGGTGTTACAGAGGATTCCAGATGTCCAGCTGATGTAGTATGTATATGGCAGGGCAGGGTTTCAGTTGATGTAAATGTAATACAAGATGATCAAGACAAAGGCAATTTTATTCTGACTATAGGTGAGAATGAGAATCTTGCCTTACAAACCTTTGATGGATACTATATCAGATTACTAAAAGTTGGACCATATCCATTTGCCAGTCACAATATACAGCCCTCGGAATACATTGTTACTCTACTTGTTGCAGAGATGAAGGACATTGAACCAATAGACTCTCCGTTAAAACAATTCAAGTCAGGAATTGATGCAAAAGATGTTGTATGTAAAGAAGGGTTGCAGCTAGTAATAAAATCCAAAGTCGGTTCTCCAGCTTGTGTAAAACCATCTAGTGCAGCGAAACTTGCTTTATGGGGGTGGGCTGGAACTGTGGATCAACATCCCAATCCCATTGATACCACACCAGATGAGACTCCAGACACAACTCCAAAATCAATCAACGAGGTTGTAAATCTAAACAACATGTTAGGATTTGAGATATACTCTAATCTGATAGAAGAAAAACAAGAAAACATATTCTTTTCCCCATACAGCATCTCAAGTGCATTTTCCATTCTATATGAAGGTGCAAGAGGAACAACTCAGGACGAGATCCAGTCAGTCTTTCATTTCATTAAAGAAGATCAAACAAGAAGAGACCATGCAAACCAAATAATATCTGACCTTAACAAACCATCTCAAAACTATCTCCTAAGTACTGCAAACGCGCTTTGGGTTCAGGACAAGTTTCCAATCTTACAAGAGTACAAAGATGTGACAGAAACCTATTATCTTTCTACGACTGAAAATCTTGATTTTGTAACTCAGCCAGAAGAATCACGAAACACAATAAACGGCTGGGTTGAGGAAAAGACAAATGACAAAATAAAAGACCTGCTTCCGCAAGGTTCCATTAATGATATGACTAGGGCAGTAATTACAAACGCTGTCTACTTTTTGGGAAACTGGACGGTACAGTTTGATGAAAATTTAACAAAAGAAGATGATTTTAAAATTTCAGAACAGAAAACCGTCAAGGCACCAATGATGAACATAGAACAAAATTTCAATTATGCATCAACTAATAACTTGCAGATCCTGCAAATGTCTTACAAGGGAGATGACTTGTCAATGCTTGTTTTATTACCAAAAGACAATGATCTGCTCTCTCTTGAAAAGAAACTCTCAGTAGAAAATCTAAATGATTGGAAAAGTAATCTGGCAAAAAAACAAGTAAATGTTTACCTGCCAAAATTCAAGCTGGAAACAACATACTCTCTTGTAGAAAACCTTACGAATATGGGAATGTCTTCTGTCTTTGTTTCAGGGCAAGCTGACTTGTCTGGAATAAACAAAGACGCAGATCTTTACGTTACAGGCGTCTTTCACAAGGCGTTTGTCGCAGTAGATGAAAAGGGCACCGAAGCTGCAGCCGCCACAGGAATTGTGGTTGGCATAACATCAGTTGGACCTCAACCGGAGATATTCAGAGCAGATCATCCATTCATATTTTTAATTCAGGATGAGAGAACAGGATTGATACTATTTATGGGCAAAGTAATGGATCCAACAAAATAAAATTTGTCAAAAAATCTCTGACAAATTTAAAAAAAGAAAAAAGGAATTTTTGTTTAAATTAGGGTATGATCGGGTTTAGTTTTGGTACCAGTATACCTTCTGGTGTGATATCAGCACATACGACAAATACTTTGAGGTAAACTGATAATGGTCCTGGTTGTTCGTAATCAATGACCAAGCTCCATCCGCTTTCTCCGGATGGCTTGGTGGCAAGTGGTTTACCCTGATGTGTTGTGTAAGCACCGCCACTAAGAGCGAGATCTCCAGTTTCACATAAAGCAAGTCCACTAACACGAACTTCTGGTGGTGCTTTCACTGTTACTTCCTTTACGTACGTTTCTATAGGACCCGGTTCTCCTTGTGGTCCTCGTTCGCCTTTCTCTCCTTTTGATCCTTGCGGACCTGGAGGACCTTGCGGACCTGCTGGACCTTGCACACCTTCAACCCCTTCCGCAGCAGCCATGCTTGGAACTTCGATAACTCCTAAATCAATTAGAAATTCTATAGAATCAATGAATTCTGCATTTGTAATTTTTCCCTCTGACCAAAAACCGGCCACGCCTTTAAACCAGTCGGGGACATCGCCTTCCTGAGCTGAAACTGTATTTTGGAACGATATTGTTCCTATAAGAATTCCTCCAACAAAGACTGCTGTTACCAACACTAAAGTTGATTTAGATATTGTCATTGTGGTTAGTAATATTGCTTCAAATAGATAAGAATGATCTATGATTCCATAATCTAAAATTTTAATCGGTGAAGCTTATCATATTACACGATTCTGATTCTCAAAATAAAAACTACATCTGGTTTCAAAATTTTCTTTTAACTAGTTTTGGTGTAAATGAGATTTTGTTGTCTATTTCATTTTAGCCAATTGATTTACAATGTCTGTAGATGTGATAATTCCGATGACCTTGTCATTTTCTACTACCACAAGTTTTCGAATCTTCTTTGCAGACATCATCTTTGCTGCAACTAAAATAGATTCATTTGAGTTGATTGTTTGTAAAGGATACGAGGCTACTTTTTGAACCCGTGTGTCTAAAGGGTATCTATTTACGGCAATTTTTATTGCAAAGTCTCTGTCAGTGATTATTCCTTTGTGTGTTTCATCATCATTGATTATTATAGCTCCAATTCCACCTTGCTCCATTAACTTTGAGACTTGGTAAATTGTCGTTGAAGGGTTTACAGTGATTAGGGCCCTTGTCATAATGTCTTTGATTAGGATATCTGATAAGCCACTACTCAATGGCGTTGTGTTATGTTAGGTTTGTTTTATTGTTTTTTGTTTTCAATCATCTAAAAATAAAAAAATATGAAAAAAATTGAAATCTTAACTCACATTCCTGCAAATTGTTTGTCAAGTAGTGAGTCAAGAAGGTTCAACATTTCTTGGGTGTGTCCTACATATAGGACAATTATGTCATCTTGTGTGTAAAAGTGTGGAGTATCGATCCAGCTGATAATACTCGTACCTATCTCTGTTCCATCTTCAGAAACTAGGAGTGCTGCATTTTGTGCCTCGGTCGCAGAAGAAAATTCATAGGCTTGAAGATTCTCTCCATTCACTGATAAAACTATAGTTGGAACAGAAAATGAAGAATCTTCCAGTATCTCTACTACTTCAGCAGTGATGCCTTTTTTTTCAAGGGCATCAATGAACGAGTCATAGTCATGTACTGGGGCTATTTGCATTGTGAGATCATCCAAGTCTGACTCTCTTTGAATAAACTGACTATTCATTTCATCCCAATCTCTATCAGTTATTGCTGATATGACTCTGCCTTCTGAAACGATCAGCTTAACTGTATGTGGAGTCAGTACCTGAGCTAACATTTGTCCTTCTCTGTTACCAAATCCTGCGTGTGCTGATGTGTATCTTGCTTCAATATTGTACTGTACTGGAAAAGATTCCATTACTGATACATATTCAACTTGAAGCGTATCTATCAACCCATCAAACGCAAATGTGGGAGATTCTAAGATGAATCTTCTAGCTTCCTGAATTGCTCTGTCTCTCTGTTCTTCAAACTCCTTTTCGCCTATTTTTCCTTGCACATTGTTTGCATCATTAGGACTTGCATTGAAACTTGCAAATGTTAATGCAAAGTACACACCAATTGCAATTGCCGCAATAACTCCTATTACAACAGGCAAAACAATTTTTTTCTGTCTTTGTTGTGTCGACATTTCTTGTCAAATTACAATTAACCTATCAGATTATAACCTTTGATTAAATTTCAATTTAACCTAATTTTTTCTTAAAAATTAATAAAAAATCTCCAGAAAGATAAGAATTTTTATCACAAATAAAAGAGCGCATACTTTTCACAATATTTTCTTAGCTAACACATTATATTCATGGTATAAAGAAATTTGTCTTATGATTGCAAAACTTGTGGCATCGATGAGTCTTACTATGATTCTAGTGTTTGGATTGCTTTTTGCTTTGCTTGCTGGTCTGGCATTTTATTTTGACATTGGCATTTATGGAACAGTTGGCATGGCAGTTGCCTTGGGTCTTTTCCAGTGGGCAATAGGTCCCCTCATAGTTCGCTGGAGTACGAACATGAGGCCACTAGACAAAGACGAATTTCCATGGATAGAACAAACGGTGCAAGATATTTGTTTCAAAAATAAAGTAATGGTGCCAAAAATAACAATTGCAAATTCAGGTATGCCAAATGCCTTTGTTTTTGGAAGGACAAGCAAGTCTGCCACACTTACCATAACACGCGGTCTGCTAAACACACTACATCCTGATGAGGTAAAAGGAGTAATTGCTCATGAGATAGGACACATCAAACACAACGACATGGTTGTGATGACAATTGTTTCTGTGATCCCAACAATTGCATATTTTATTGCCATGTCTACGATGTTTAATAGGTCAAGAAATCAGGGAGGTGCTGCAGTCTTGATAGGAATCGGAGCATTTGCTGTTTACTTTGTCACGAATCTACTCATATTGTATTTTTCAAGGCTTCGAGAGTATTACGCAGACAATTTTGCGGGCCACCAACTAAGACCAACTCTTTTAGCAAATGGATTGGCAAAAATTACATATGGATTAAGCTTGCAAAAACAGGAAGCGCAAAGTTCTACACTACGATCGTTTTATGCAGTTGATCCTGTTGCATCAAGTTACGAAGTCTCTAAATTTTCTTCATTCTATGCAGACCAGAATATCTCAAAAGAAGAGGTAGCAAAAGCAATGGACTGGGAAAGAAAAAGCAGCTTTAGCAAGTTTGGTGAAATTTTTAGAACCCATCCTCTGACGTTTAAAAGAATTGAAAAACTCTACGATCTTGAACGCCAACAGTCCATGAAAAACTAGTTTTGATCAAACTTTTCTAGAAAAGTTTTTTCTTTAAAATCTGGAACAGGTGTGATAAACAAAAAGCTAATGTATCTAATATTGGTATGATATACTTCACACAATGACTATGCAAATGCCAAGCTGGAAAATAAAAGCTGATTATGTCGAGACGTGTAATTGCGATTTTGGGTGTCCTTGTAATTTTAACGGTTTTCCAACATACGGTTTTTGCCGTGCCCTAGTGTTGTATCACATACAAGCAGGCAGTTATGGTGATGTCAGGCTTGATGGTCTTGATGTTATTTATGCTGGCTCGTGGCCAAAAGCGATACACGAGGGCAATGGCACTTGCCAGTTATTTATTACAAAAAAAGCCAACGAAAGTCAGAGGAGTGCAATTGTTAACATATTTTCAGGTAAGGCAAAGGGTGAGGGACCATTTGTACTGTTTGCTGGAACCATGAAATATTTTCTTGATCCACAGTTTGTTGATATCAATGTCAAAATTGATGGTAAAAGGAGCAGCTTCTCTGTACCAGAAATAATGGACGTACAAGTAGAGGGTTTTAAAAACCCAGTTACTGGAGAAGAGCAGGATACTAGAATCGAACTCCCTAAAGGATTCATTTGGAAAATTGCTGAAGCGGCAAAGTCAAAGATAATGCGCATTACTACTCCTGCCCTAAACTTTGACCACTCTGGCAAGAATGCTTTCTATTCTGTAATAGAATACAAGGGCCCATAATGGATAAAGCTCAAAAAATTATTCTTTTATCATTGATTATAATTTCTGCAATAAACTGGGTCATACTAAAAGATCAATCATACATGATGGATGCAATGATGACTAGTGATGCTGTAGCGATTTTATTGTTCACAGCTACATGGACTGCAGGAATGGCGGCAATGATGCTTCCAGCAATTTCGCCGATGGTTTTGCTCTATAACAAATTAATTAAAACCAATAACGGGAATTCAGAAATTGTACAGTATCATCCTGTTCAAATGGTATCATTTGTTGGATCTTATCTTGCCGTATGGGCTTTAACAGGAATTGTATTATTTTTTGGATGGTCTGTTCTAAATACCAATTTTTTTATGGAAATAGAAAAAAGAGAAATGAGT
>DATEAJ010000006.1:0-2352 GCA_035288445.1 Nitrosopumilaceae archaeon | reverse complement strand
TCGTCTCTCATTTTATCCATTAAGTGCTTTTGCAGCGATCTTTGAAAGATATGTTACTATCATGTCTGCACCTGCCCGTTTGATTGCAGTCAAAATCTCCAAAGTAACTTCAGTTTCATTAATCCAACCTTGCTTTGCAGCAGCTTTTACCAAAGAATATTCTCCTGATACACTATATGCAGATACAGGTATGTTGAAGCTACTCTTGGTCTTTGCAATCAAATCAAGATACGCAAGAGCAGGCTTTATCATTACGATGTCAACACCTTCGGCAATGTCTGTTTCAACTTCTCTCATAGATTCTGTTGGATTTGTGTATGGTAACTGGTACGTTCCCCTATCACCAAATTGTGGAGCACAGTGTGCCATGTCCCTAAATGGAGAATATAGGTTAGATCGATGTTTTGCAGAATGTGACATTATTGCCACATCAGTAAAACCTGCATCATCTAGACCATGTCTTATTGTCTTTACTTGACCGTCCATCATTGCAGAAGGTGAAACCACATCCACTCCAACTTGAGCCTGGCTTGTTGCTATTTTTTTCAGAACTTCTAAACTTGAATCGTTATCTATTGTATTTCCTCTAACAAGGCCGCAATGTCCTGAGCTGGTGTATTGACAAAGACAGACATCTGCCATTATGGCAATTTGATTTCCAAGATTTTTTCTAATTTCAGAAATTGCTTTTTGAACAATCCCATTTTGATCAAAAGCTGAGGTGCCCTCGTCGTCTTTTTTAGACGGGATTCCAAACAACATTATTGCTGGAATCTTCAAATCTGCAATAGCATTTACTTCGCTTACTACATCTTTTAGGGGAAGTTTTTCTATGTCAGGCATAGAGTCTACCTGCATTCTGGATTTCAAATCTTCTTGAACAAAAACTGGACAAATCAGATCTTTTGGAGAAAGTCTGACTTCTTCTAAAAGCTCACGGATCTTTTCATTTTTTCGTAATCTGCGAAGCCTAACATTAGGAAAAGTCATACGCGAAAAATACTATCTGAAAGCAATATAATCTGTTATCCTTTTGTATTATAATCAAAAAGCTTTGTAACTGATTTGAGCAATTCAGAATCACCTTGTTCTGATGCTCGTCTTAAATTGTTCATTGGAGTTGATATAATACCTTCTACAATAGCTTGAGTTAGCTGTTCAATTATGCGTATTTTTTCTTCATCGGTTTCTCCAAGCATTTGTAATGCCTTTCTGAGTTCTTTGACTCTTACGGTATCAATATCTTTGAAAACGCCTTTTACTACAGGTTCTACTTCCAATCTTTTCATTACTGCCTGTACAATAGGTATCTCTTCATTAATTATTTTTTCCGCCGATGATACGACCCCAAACCTATTCTTCATGTTTTTGTCTACCATCTCTGCTATTTGATCCAAATTGAACATCTTAATTCTACCCAAGGTGGCAACTCTTTCATCAACCGTTCTTGGGTTTGACAGATCAAGAATCATCATTCCTGTCTTTTTTGATTCCATTGCATCCTTTACTCTTTCATATGTGACAAGAAAATATGGCGCAACAGTTGCAACAAACAAAACGTCTACCTTTTTGAAATTGGCAAGTGCAGCTTCAAACTGAATTGGTTTTCCACCAACAGTTTCTGAAAATGCTTTTGATCTTTCAAAAGTTCTACTTGTCACTAAAAATTCCATCCCTCTTTTCTTTAGGGATTTTGCAACGAGACTTGCTGCTTCTCCTGTACCTATTAACAAAATATGTTTTGATTTTAAATCGTCAATGTTTTCTTCTGCAAGTTTGACTGCCATAGAACCAATAGAAATGCTTCCACGATTTATCCCAGTGGTATTTCTTACCCTACTGCCAACACGAATAGCCTTGTCAAAAAGCGTGTTCAAGTTGTTTCCAGATGCGCTCACTTCTCTAGCTAATGTTATAGAATTTTTTACTTGACCAAATATCTGTTCTTCACCAACAACAAGTGAATCAAGTCCAGCTGTTAACTTTAGGAGATGTTCATACGCTTCGGTTCCCTCGCTTACTTCAAGATTTTCTTTGAAAGCGTTTTCTTCAAGACCTGAAATGGATGCCCATGTTCTTTTTATTTTTTCAATGTCATGGGCATTTCCCGCACCAAAAATTTCGACTCTGTTACATGTCTGAAGAATTACACATTCTTGTAAACCGGAATGTTCCATAAATGAAGAATAAGCCGAGTCCAAGTCTCTGAATGTGAATCGTTCTAACATGTGTATTGGAGACTTACGAAAAGTAACCCTAGCATTTATGACATTAAGATTCATTTTGACTCTAACATCTCCATTACTCGCTTTTGTGCTTTTTTGAAATTTCCTTCTTTTATTAACTGTTTTA
>DATEAJ010000005.1:0-7188 GCA_035288445.1 Nitrosopumilaceae archaeon | reverse complement strand
ATAACTCAAAGACTCATCGATGCTGCAAAAGAAGCAGGAATAGAGTGCGTTATAGGTCATAGAATAGCTAATCTAAAAAACACGGATGGTCTTGTTCTCAAAACATTTACAGACCTCGGTGTAGCCTAATTCTTTAATGTCAGATCTTAAAGTTCAACACATTCTAACTCTTGCTGAACTGTTGGCAAAAGGCGCAAGACATAACTTTGTTTCTATTACTACATCAACACTTGGAAAAAACATTCACAGATCGCAACAAGCTGCATCGAAACATCTTTTGGAATTAGAACTAGATGGATACATTGAGCGAATTAGAAACGGACAAAAATTCTCAGTTAGAATTACGCCAAAAGGACATGCAGAAATTGTAAAGATATCCACTATTTTGAAATCAAGCTTAGAGTCTACTCCATCTTACATTGAATTTATGGGGAACATAATTTCTGGAATGGGTGAAGGGGCATATTATATGTCAATGAAAGGATATACAAAACAATTCAAATCAAAACTTGGTTACATTCCATTTCCAGGCACATTAAATGTTAAATTAAAAGACAAAAAATTTGTTGAAGCAAAACGCGAGCTTGACGCACATGACGGAATAATGATTGATGGTTTTTCTGATGAAAAGCGAACTTATGGCTGGGTAAGATGTTATCCTGCAAAGATTAACAACTCAGTTGATGGCATGCTCATAACTTTGGAAAGAACACACTATGACGATTCTATACTGGAATTGATCTCACATACAAATATCAAAAAGGCAGCAAAACTCTCAAAAGACTCGCAAATATCGATTAGAGTGCCAATCTCATCAAAGTAAACACAATCTCAAACTAATTATTGATGGAAATGCTATGATTTGATATGGTTCTAATATGGATCGGAATTGCATTAGGTGTTCTAATTGTAAGTGCACTAATATACAAAATAACAAAATCTTCAAAAAACAATTACTTTTCACTCAAGTGTAAAAAATGTGGTTTAAAAACAAACGGCCTAAAATGTCCTATCTGTGAAAGTGAAAAAAGAATCTAAATTCTATAAATTGACTCGCCGTATTCGCTCTCTATCTTTGAACTTTTGATGTCAGGGATGGGAGACTGTAATCTTGCTATGCTTGCATTTACATTGATCTTCTTACATCCGTCAGTGATGAATTTTTCTTGATGGATCTGATCATATCCTAACGCTATGATGTCTGGTTTCACAAGAGCCACTGTTTTGAAAATATCTCCTTCGTATCCCACCACGGCATAATCTACCATCAAAAGAGAATTCACAAGGTCGCGTCTAAGCTCCATATTGTGAAGTGGCAACCTATGTTTCATTTTTTGCGCAGTCTGATCAGTCGCTATTACAACTATTAACACATTTCCTAATGCCTTTGCAGCTCTTAGAGTGTGTATGTGTCCAGGATGTATGATGTCAAAAACCCCACCAGCAAGAACTACTCTTATTGCTGATCTGCCAAGATCTGTCAGTGTTTTTTTGTCAGATTCAACAATTCCTTTTTTTTCAAAAGATTCTATCATTATCTTTAGATGATCAGGACTAACAGGAAGTTTTTTTCTAATTATTGACATGGCATCCTCACCTGAAATCGAGGAAACATACAGCGCTGATATTATCTCCTTATCTAGAGCATCCAACTATATCACTAAAACAAGATTTCTATCCTCTTTTCATCTATAAACTCTATGCCCAAGGATCTATTCCCTTTGAAAAACGCAATGCATCAATTAACCCTTCAGCGTATCCTATACTTAAAACTGCAAGCTCGTCTTTTCCCTGATTCTGAAATTTTTCTGCATCATCAAGATACAATTCCGCATTTTCTAAAACGGATTGTAGGCTTTTATCATCTTTGAAACGATTTGTTACTTCTTTTAATGCCTTTCTTGCTTTTGGAATATATTTTTGCAACATCTGGTCTGAAATTTTTTGAATCCTTGAAGAATTATCAAAAGGTTCATCAAGACATTTTGCTAAAACTTTCAGCGCATCAAATTCTGTAAAGTGCATTCTGCCTGGAATTATGATAGTATGTGGCGGTTTTCCAAAATACATATTTTCTAGACTCGAAATTTTTCCTGCTATTATCTTTTGATTTTTTGCACCTATTCTTGATGCAACTATGACAAAAGTAGAATTATCAACAACATTTCTTTTTTGTCCGCTTTCTGCCAAAAGTAAACTAGAAAAAGCATCCTTTGGATTTAAGAAAAATTTTGTATCATTATTGAATTCCAAAATTATTATAGTGTGATTTCCGGTCACTAGATTATCATAAAGTGTATAGTAAACACTGGAAACGGATTGCTGGTCTTTCATCATGGTGATAACCTTGCCTATCTTGTAAAAATGAAGACCACATTCACCAGTAAGTGATGTAATTGCAGATGCGGCATGGATTGTTTTTGTTCGGATCTTTTCTGAGATTGCTCTTGTTCTCAATTCGATATGGGTAGTAGCAATGTAGGGATCTCCATATGAGAGTAGTATCACCTCTTTCTTTCTTGCTTCTTTAAGGATGGCCTTTCCGTCCTCAACTAGCCATCGCGGGGCTGTCTTAAACTCGCCTTTTACAATCTTTTTGATCTTTACTAATTCTGATTTTGTAATTGGACTAGTAAAAATCTCCAAATAGACAAGATCTGCCTTTTTGAGGATCTTTACTACATCTGAACCAATTCCATCTGCACCAGAAATACCAAGACCGACAAACCACAGCATAATCGGATTTGAGAGGGTGGTTATTTTGAGCTTACGCGCTTTGTTTTGATTTTCCGTGTAATCTCTTCAAGTGATACAGCATATGCTTGAAAACTTCGATGCTTCTAAGAAACTCATCAATTGAAACTCGCTCATCAATTGTATGTGATGCATGTGGATCTCCTGGACCATATGTTACGACAGGAATGTTTAATGCATTTCCAATTATGTTCATGTCACCCGTTCCTGTCTTACGGATTAGCTGTGGTCTTGATTTTTCTACATCAATTACACCCAGTGTCAAAGCCCTAACAAGCGGTGAATCATGTGGAGCTTCAAACGGTTCTGTTTCATCTAATACAGAATAAAATGCACTGACTCCTTGTTTTTTTGCAACTTCTTGAACTGTAGTAGCTATTTTCTCTCCAACTGATTTGCAATTCATGTCCACTGGAATCCTAATGTCCATTATTGCGTCACACTCTACTGCCGTTACGTTGTGGCTTGTTCCGCCTTTTATTTCAGTGAGAGTTGCTGTAAGTAGCATTCCTTTTGGTTTGTTTCCTTGATTTCCTTCTAGTTCATTTTTTAGAGCACTGATAAACACATACGCTTCATCAATGGCATTTTTTGCAAGCCATGGTGCACTTGCATGTGCACTGTTTCCTACGTTTATTTTAAGATTGATAGCAATTCTTCCTTTGTAAGCAATCGTGATGTTTCTTATTCCACTTGGTTCACCAAAAATTGCATAATCGATGTCAAGCTTTTGCTTTACAAGACTCTTGATACCAGTAGCATTTCCTTCTTCATCTACCACAGCTGCAAAAACTACAGTTCCAGTATGGTTTTGCATTGTTGCTGCAGCAAGAAGCATGGACATAAGTGGAGCTTTTGCATCAGATGCGCCTCGTCCATAAAGAAAACCATTATCATTTTTGACTTTGATTTTTCCAGGAACTGTGTCCATATGGCCACACAAAAGTATCGTGGGAGAACCAGAACCTTTTGTTGCAATTAGATTTCCTACTTCATCGATGTGTATGTTTTCAAATCCTAAATCATCACATTTATCTGCCAAAAATTCTGCAAATGGTTTTTCAGAAAGAGAAGGAGTATAAAGTCTAAGTGCCTTCTCAAGCATCTTTACTGAAAACCTTGGTGTTATGGTTATCGAAGAATCCAATTCTTATTTTCTCGATTTTAACGCGTAATCTATCATCAAGGCTGGAATATCTACACCAGTAACTCTGACGGTATTTTTGTATTCTGTTGTATTGTTTACTTCATGCACAACCAGTCCTTTTTCCTTACTTTCCATTAGATCTACCCCAACTATTTGTCCCTGTACTGCGTTTTTTGCTTTGATACATATGTCTTCCATCTCTTTTGTAACCTTACATTCTTCTGCCTTGCCACCAAGTGCCATGTTTGTTTTCCATTGATCATCTCCAGAATATCTATAGATTGCAGCAACAACTTTGTCTCCTACCATTATGGCTCTAATATCACGTGGCGGTCTTTGAACAAATTCTTCAAGATAATACACTTGGTAAATTGGATACATCCTTTCTCTACTTTCCATTATTCCTTCTGCAGAGTCACGATCTTTTAGTAAGGCAATCATTCTTCCCCAGCTTCCAACTGTTGGTTTTAGAACCATCGGATATCCTTTAGATTCCAGAGTTTCAAGTGCAGCTTCTTCAGAAAATGCTACTGCACTAAATGGGGTTGGAACTCCATATTTTTGTAAAAGCATATGAGTAAACAGTTTATTTCCTGCAAAGATACTTGTGTTCAAAGAGTTTATCACATTAACTCCTTTTCCTTCAAGTGCGGCAGTAGAGTGTAAACTACGGTAATAACTAACACATCGTTGTATCACAGTTTCAAATTTTTCTTTGGTCTTATCCAAACTAACAAACAAATTCTTACAATCAACCATCTCCACGTTGACTCCTGTCTTTTTTGCAGCGTCAAAGAGAGCCTTTTCTTCCCATCTGATGGTGTCGTAAAGAATCGATAATCCGGAGCTCACTGACCCCAGTCCTCACCAACAGTTTGTGCTGGTTTTAACTCAAAGCCTGAAGATCCTTTTGCTAACTCAAAGCTTGCGCCACAATCTGGGCATGTTATTATCTCTCCTTCTATTGCATCCTTTGGAGGAGTGATGGTCGCATCACATTCTGGACATTTCATCTTACTTACCTGACTTTACCTTAATCTGGGTGTCATTAATTATCTTTTTTTCAAGTCTATCATCCAATGGAATTTCAAGCAAATCGCCCATTCGTAAGTTCTTTAGTCCTGTTGCTACTGCTTTTGCATGCTCATCATTTTGTTCCAAGCCCAAAAGTGACATGAGATAGGCTGCACCGTTTTTGCCTGCTAGTTCACCAAATACTATCCTTCGTCTATTGCCTACTACTTTGGGTTCGATTGGTTCGTATGCTGCAGGGTTTCTAAGAATTGCTGCTAGGTGTGTTCCTGCCTTGTGTTTGTATGCTGTTGAACCTACTATTGGCTTGGAATCATAGGGTTTGATGGTGGTATACTGCTCGATTAATCTTGAAAGGTCCATTAACATGTCCAATCTGAAATTGTTTGGAGATTTGTAAAGATAGGTAAGTGCAACTGCAGTCTCTGCTAATGCTGGGATGCCCGTTCTTTCACCAATTCCATCAATGGTTGTATGTATCTGATCTGCGCCAGCATCACATCCTGCAAAAGCATTTGCTAATGCAAACCCAATATCATTATGACAGTGCACATCAAGTGGAGTTTTTATTTGATCTCGTACTGCTTTTACAAGATTGTACATTCCTATTGGTCGCATGATGCCAACAGTGTCTGGAATGCTGATCCTATCTACACCGGCATCTTCAATTGCTTTGCACATCTTAATTAAAAATGCTGGCTCTGCTCTACTTGCATCTTCCATTGTAAATCTCATCTTCAGACCATGTGATTTTGCATACTCTACTGTTTCAACAGACCTGCGCAAAGCCTCTTCTCTTGAAATTCTTAATTTGTCTTTTAGATGAATGTCTGACATGCCAAGATATGTTGCCATCCATGTTGCATCACAATCAAGTGCAACATCCACATCTTCTTTTAATGCTCGAACATGAGCTACAATGTCTGCTTTCAATCCTTGTTTGATTATTGTTTTTGTTGCTTCTTTGTGATCACTAGATACTATTGGAGAAATTTCTATCTGATCAACTCCAAAATAATCAAGCATCCATGCAATCTGTATTCGTTGCTTGTTCGAAAAAGTAACTCCTGGGTGTTGTTCTCCTTCTCTTAGAGTGCTATCTAAGACATGAATCTTCTTTGGTTTTGTTCCCATGCCGTTATATTGATATGCGTAGTAATTCGGATCGTCCATTGCTGATCTAGTACAAAAAATCACTGAATATAAACATATTCGTACTAAAATCGTCCTATTTTGTATCTTAAGTATCGATTTTCGTCTTAGTTAGGAAAAAATATCTGAATTTCGTTTTTTAGGTCACAGTACGTAAAATGATAACAGTGTTGGTGTCAAAGACTCCTGGAACCTTGCGTAGAGAATCAATACATGCGTTAATGTCAGTAATAGTTGGAGCTCTTATTATTACTGCAATATCATACTGTCCAGTTATTTCATAAATCATATGTACTCCTTGAAGCTTTGTTAGTTTTGCAGAAACTTTTGATGTATCAATTGAAGAATCAACTGAGATCAAAATTATTGCACTTGTTGCATTTGCATCACCAGTTTCTATTGTGAATTTTTTTATCATCCCACCATCAACAAGATTTTTTACTCTTCTTCTTATTGCTGATTCTGAAAGACCAAGCTTTTGTCCTATCTCTACAAAAGATTCTCTAGAATCCTTTTTTAGCATTTCAATTATAGATTCGTCAGTTTTGTCTCTAGACATTTCTACGCTTTTCCTCTCTGCCTAATACTGCATCCAGTACTTCTAAAGCATTGTCTATGTCTGATTCTGAAATCACAAGTGGAGGAAGCAGTCTGAGTATGTTTTTTCCAGAATACAAAAACAATACTCCGTTTGATATTCCGTCAAACAAGATATCCTTGATCTCAAATTTCATCTCTACACCAATCATCAGACCCTTGCCACGAATCTCTCGAATTATCTTGTGTTTTTCTTTTAGTCTTTCTAATCCTTCTCGGAACTTCTTTCCCATCTTTGCTGCATTTTCAACTAATCGATCTTGAGTTAGGGCTTGTATCGTGGCAGTTCCTGCTGCACATGAAAGAGGATTTCCTCCAAAAGTTGATGACTGCTCTCCCTTGCTTATGCACGCAAGTATGTCTGGTCTAACAAGCGTGGCTCCCATAGGCACTCCACCAGCTATGCCTTTTGCAAGACACATGATATCTGGAGTTGTATTCCAGTGTTCTCCTGCCCACATCTTTCCGGTCCTGCCAAGTCCAGCTTGAATTTCATCAAAGATCAA
>DATEAJ010000004.1:0-12253 GCA_035288445.1 Nitrosopumilaceae archaeon | reverse complement strand
CTATTATGCCTAAGTTCGTATAGGTCTGTTCCCCACTCGTCCAATCTGAAGTTGATTTTTGAAAAAGACATTAAAAAGACAACTAAAAAATGATTTGCTTAATCTATCAATTCTCTTTACCTTTTATGGCTCTCTCATCTTTGATAACATGTGAAGGTTACAAGGCCAATAATAGGACTAGGAATAATTGTTATAATATCAGGAATCGTGTTTTACCTTCAAGGCCAGTCTATGGTTGGACCAGAATCATCTTTTATGTATTCTAATCCTGAATGGATAACAAACGGTCAATTGATTGCAATAGTTGGAATTATAATTTTAGCTGCAGGGGTTGCAATATCAAAAGTTAACTTACGACACCCAAAGTAGTTGTAGTTCGTATCTTGTCTAACATGCGAATTTTCTTTGTTATGAGATTGTCCATCTGTCTTTCTGTCTCTGTTTCTACTTCTACTACAATATCATAATCTCCATATGTTACATGAGCATCTTTGACTTTGTCTATATCTAAGAGTTTTTTTACAAGTTCGTTTTCTGAACCAAGTTCACACCCGATCAAAACGTATGCTTTTTCCATATTTTACTAACATTGTACGATCTTAAATCTTATTATATTATTCTAAGGACAGTCAAGAACATTTGTCTTGTAATTCGTTTTAAAACCCCGCCTTTATGGGATCTTGCGGTTTCATTATTTCTCTTAAAAGTATAGTAGCATATGATCCTCTAGACAATGTAAAACTAACTATTGGTTCTGATATGGAAAAATTATCACACTTGATGGCAGCTTGTCTGAATCCTCCTTCGTCGCTTACCTCTTGCATGGTTTTTGAAAAAAAATCCTTTGCATGAACTTGTTCGGTTTCAAGAACTTTTGAAATATGGTAATCAAATCTATTCTTTCTTGAATATGAATATCCTACAAGTGGTATGGCAAGTCTCTGGCTAGGATCATTTTCAAATCTTCCAAGCATACTTTTTTTGTCAAAACACACATCTCCAGATTTTGGCAAAAACAACTCTTCTCCATGTTCAAAGGCTGAACTTATTGCACAGTTGAAGACATAGGACTGAAATGCTTGTACAAAAAACCTTCTGATGGTAAGAGGTATGCTTCTCATTGCTCTGAGAGGATCACCATGTTCAACCATCTCGGACAACACAACTCGTTCAATATCCATTTGTGGCGGAACTTCATCTAGTGCTTGGGCATAGTTTGATTTGTCTTCAAGCATTTTTCTAATCTTTGTATTTTCAGGCAAGTCATGTTCTGAGCTAAATGAAAGAAGGAGGCTGACTGCACGCTCGAAATCATTTTGTAAGATAGCTTTTCCTATTAGGTGTGATACTGGTCTTTTACTTCCAAATCTCTGATAACCAAAAAAGTTCAGTACTCGTTCATATTCATTAAATTTTGAAATCTCTGTAAATGATGCGTCTTCTATTTTTATTTTAAAATGATTTCCAATCATGTTCTTTTTTGTAAGCGGTTTAGAAACATAACCAAGTGATTCTAAACTGTACCTGTTTGTAGAAAAATTTACCGCATTCATTGATGTGTTCATTGAACAAACAAATTGTTCTGTAGTTGCATTTGCGTCTTTTAATCCAAGTGCTTTCAATCTTATTCCATGTATTTTAAAAATTTCAGAAAGAGCATGATTAGTATCGATTCCATGTTTTTTTAATTTGTATACCGCATATCCATCTGTCTTGGAAAGTTTTGATAACGCTTTTTCATCTAAAATTTCAGAGACAAAAAAATCTTCAGGAGATGATTTTATTTTTCCACTGAGCCCTTTAAACTTGGTACTATACACAAAAATGCCAATATCTGCGTCTAGTTTGGGAACCACTTCTTACTTTACTGTAACTGTTACATATTGTGAGACGGTGACTTCTTGATATCTTGCTCCCAGCAGAATCTTGTAAGTACCAGACAATGCGAATCTATCTACAGAAACTGTAAAAGGAACAGTCTCAGCTTTGTTGTCAAGAGTAATCTGGTTCTCACTTGTGACTTTGATGTCATTTAGAGTCGAAGTGTTTGCAGTTGTTAATGTAATTGGCTCAGCAAGTTGTTCATTTGGTGTAATGGTGAATAATATTGTGGTATTATCTGCACGACTCAAAGTTAGATCTCTTTTATCGACATTTACTTCAATTGGAAGTGGAATACTAGAATCAAGTACAGCAATATTATTTTCTACCCATTCTGTAAACCAAATCTTGTCATTGTTTATGGTAAAGTCTAATATTTGTGCAACTCCACAATCTTTGATACCGCTACAATCAGACCAATTGGGATTCTGTGAAGGTACAAAATATTCTACAAGTGTTTCTTTTGTAGGATTAAAAACTGCTATGCTATTTCCAGTTTGTTCATTAAACCACAGTCTTCCTGTATTATCAAATTGATTCCAATATGGTCTTGATATGGGAGTCTTGATTAATCCAGAAGAATTTCCGTATGTGCTTTCACGCGGTATTGATGTAGTGAATCTTGTGAACTGTTGTGATTGCTGATCAAAACTGAAAAAGAAACTGCTTGCAGCATCAGTAATCCAGATCTTATTTTCTGGACTAGATGAAATTCCATTAGGTGCTAACATTCCATATGGAAGATTAAATGCAGTTCCATTGGAAGTTTGTGGTTCATATCGTATTAGACTTCCTCCTTCTTGAAACTTCCAAACAGTGTACCAGATCATTTTGTTAGAATCAACAGTTAAAGAAGATGTAAGAGTATCATTAGTTAGGGAATTTACTTTGGAATACTGTATTTCTTTACCTGACTGACTAGGATCAAAAAACGTAATCTTGTTTCCTGTAAAGTCATTTACAAGAAGTTTTTGGTCATCAATGACAATTCTCTGAGGAAATGTCTCTCCTCCTTCAGATAGTGGATATTTGAAACTGGTAAAGTTATTCTTATCAAACTTCCAGATCACATCATGAGATTCATCTGTAAACCAGATGTTTCCATCTAATGCGTAAGCTATTCCCCACATCATAGATTGGTCGCCCTTGGGCCACCTGTCATTTTGATACTCTGTGAAAATTCTGGAATAGGGATCAAACTTTGCTATATTTCCTGTATTTGATTCTGTAAACCAAACATTTCCAGACGAATCTGTTGTTATAGCTAAAGGTTGTGCACAGAAAGTCGGTACATTAAATTCAGTTATGTATCTGTTAGATTTTGTAGAATTTGTGCCACAAAATGTTATGCGTTTATCGATAGGATAGTTATCTGCCGGTGTGCCAGTAGACGTTGTATCTGTGGTATCTATATTGGTATTAGTGTTAGTATTGGCGTTTATTGCAATTGCTATTGTAGAAGTTAGAAGTATTACGCCAAAAAACACAGCAACTAGGAGTTGTTTTGCTTTTTTCCTCACAAAGTGCAGACAAGTTTTCCTTGTTATATCTTATTCTACAAAAGCTTTAGATCTTTTGTAACTTTGTCTATCGTTGTTTCAGGTGCTGGTCCTATGGAAATACAGGTAACTGTTCCAGGAGCAATTTGTGTGTGTCCTGCATCTGTTACTTCAGACCAAGGAAGATCTAAAGATATGGCATGTTTTTTTACTTGATCTAATTGTTCAAGACTTGTCACTTTGACAACCACTTTTTCTTGTCCTCCCATAACCCACTCTTTATACCAATCTGGATGTGATTTGCGTACATGCTCTGCTCCTAAAACACAAGCATGTCCTACTTGAGCCGCAATTTTTCCTGTACCCATATCAAGATCCTTTCTTACTACAATTACTTGTTTAATCAAACCTATTACTGCTTTACACAAAGAGTATGTTAAACTTTTGAATTGAAATAAATAATTGTACGCAAAATGAAAAGTTATGGATTATGAAGTTATAGTTGCAGGTGGTAGTGTCTCTGGACTGTTATGTGCAAGAGAAATTGCACGATTAGGTCACAGTGTTTTAGTTATAGAAGAAGATTATGAAATTGGTACTCCTGAGCATTGTGGAGGAGTTGTAAGTGTTTCAGGAATTGAGGAACTTGGTGTAGTTCCTACCAGAGGAACACTTGAAAACAAGATAAGATCTGCATCGATAATCTCACCAGCTGGAAAGAGTTTCACACTTGATGCTAGGGCACAAAAAGTTGTAGTATTAGATAGACGAGATTTTGACAAACAAATAGCGCATCAAGCAAAAAATAACGGTGCAGAAATCCGTGTTAGAACATCTCTAAAAGAAATCAATGGTGAGGAGGTAAAGACTTCGGAAGGCGTACTAAAATGTAATATTATAGTTGATGCACGCGGAGTCTCTTCATTAATTCACAAAGACCGGGGAGGGATGTTGCAATCTGCACAGTATGAAGTATATGCAGACTGGATTAAAAAAGACAGGATCGAAGTCTATTTCGATCAAGAAAAATACCCTGGCTTCTTTGCATGGATTATCCCTACGCAAACTGATGTAGCCAAAGTAGGTGTTGCAGGAAAGGGGATAAACGCAGCAGTAACACTTGAAAACTTTCTTTCACAAAAAGGAAAACATTCTGTTGTACGAAAGATCTTTGCACCTATATGGATAAAAGGTCCAATTGAAAACTTTGTTACAAAAAATATAGTTACAATAGGAGATGCAGCTGGCCAGTCAAAGCCTACAACTGCAGGTGGAATATATTCGTGTGGTCTTGGTGGCATATTTGCAGGTAGAGCAATATCAAAGTATCTGGAATCTGGAAATCAACCAGATCTATTAAAATATCAAAATGCTTGGTCTGAAAAATTTGATCATGAATTTCAAAACATGCTTCTTGCACGAAAACTCTTGGAAAGATTTGACAACAAGGCAATAGACAAGCTGTTTGAATCTGTTACACCACAGATCTTAGAAGAGATCTCAAAAGAAGGCACTTTTGATTTTCATACTGTTTCTCTTGCCAAACTTCTTGGTGTGAAAGGATCTGTAAAAACAGTTCAGGCAATTTTAGGTAGTGAATTTAGACGACTGTTAACATGAGATGAAGTACAATTGATAAGCAAGATATAAATTCGGTTTTTAATCAGGTCTGAGCATGTCATCATCCATCACATTACCAGTATGTAGCTCATGCCACCGAACTATCATGCCTAATGATAAATGTGTAAAATTCAACTGCCCAAACTGTGGCTCTGTATTGCTGTGGAGATGCGAGAGCTGCAGAGAAGCTGCAAGAGCTTACAAATGCAATTCTTGTAACTTTGACGGACCATAAAAAATGGCACGACTCTTACTGAGGGCAAAAATTCTTCCGACAGGTACAGAAATAGATCTAGATAATGTAGCAAAAAAGATCGACTCTACACTAAAGGACGAGATCAAGCTTTCAAAATACACAAAAGAGCCACTAGCTTTTGGTCTTTACTTTATTAACGCAGAATTTTCCCTAGACGATAAGGAAGGACAGATGGATTCACTTGAAAATGCAGTCAGATCTATTGAAGGTGTAGGAGAGTTTGAAGTCTTGGGCATGAGCAGAGCATCTGTTGATGTAAAGTAGGTGTTTTTTTGGTACGAAAAGATGAACCGCTGCAAATGCGCGTCGGTGAAGCAAAACAACGAGATGTAGGAAAGAGACGAGCTAGAATAGAGCCTGAAGCCATGGAATATCTTCATGTAGAACCTGGCGATATGGTGGAAATTCTTGGAAAAAGACCCAGCTGTGCAATAGTATGGCCTACTGATGACGATGATAAAGAACCTGACATGATACGAATTGATGGGCAAACAAGAAAGAATGTCGGTGTTTCAGTAAATGATCTAGTTACCGTACGAAAGATTGTAGCAAAACCTGCAAAAAGTGTTGTATTGATGCCAGTAAATGACAATGTTACAGTAGACAAGGAGTTTACCGATTTTGTAAAGAACAGACTCAAGGGATTACCAATGTCTGAAGGTGATGAAATCTCAGTAATGATTCTTGGAAACTCGATGGACTTTAAAATTCATAAAATTTCACCAAAGAGCGTCGTTAAGATTGAACGTGGAACGACTCTTACAATTTTAACTGAAACATCAGTTGAGAAAAAAACTCGTGTAACATATGAAGAGATTGGTGGACTAAAAGCACAAACAAAAAGAATGCGAGAAATTGTAGAACTTCCACTCAGACATCCGGAAGTTTTCATCAGATTTGGAATAGAACCGCACAGCGGAATTTTGCTTTACGGACCACCTGGATGTGGAAAAACTTTGATTGCCAAAGTTCTTGCAAGTGAATCTGAAGCAAACTTTTATTCCATAAACGGACCAGAAATTATGAACAAGTATTACGGAGAAACAGAAGCAAAACTTCGTGACATATTCAAAGAGGCAAAAGAAAACTCACCAAGTGTAATATTCATTGATGAAATTGATGCAATAGCTCCAAAAAGAGAAGAAGCCTACGGAGATGTGGAAAAAAGAGTAGTTGCACAACTATTAGCTTTGATGGACGGACTTACTGAAAGAGGCCAAGTCATTGTTTTAGGTGCAACAAATCGACCTGAAAGCGTAGATCCTGCTTTGCGAAGACCAGGAAGATTTGATAGAGAAATAGAAATTTCTGTCCCAAACGCAGATGGGAGATTGGAGATATTACATATTCACACAAGAGGAATGCCTCTTGACGAGGATGTGGATCTCAAGACACTTGCTGCAGAACTTCATGGATACACTGGTGCCGACATTAAATCACTTTGTAGAGAAGCAGCTATGAAATCACTCAGAAACTATCTTCCTGAGATTGATATGGAAACTGAAAAGATTTCGTCTGAAATTTTACAATCGATGAGAGTTAGCTTACAGGATTTCTATGATGCAATGCATGAAATAGTTCCAACTGCTATGCGAGAATTTTATGTTGAAAGTCCAAAAGTGTGGTGGAAAGATGTTGGTGGATTAGATGATGCAAAAAGAACATTACACGACAACTTGATCACTGCAATAAAAGAACCGGCAAAATTCCAAAAGATGGGCATCAAACCACCAAAGGGCGCATTATTGTACGGCCCACCAGGATGTGGAAAGACATTGCTTGCAAGAGCACTTGCAACAGAAAGTGGAGCTAACATGATTCTTGTACGAGGTCCTGAAGTCTTGTCCAAATGGGTTGGAGAATCAGAAAAAGCCATAAGAGAAATTTTCAGAAAAGCAAAAGCATCATCTCCATGTATTGTGATATTTGATGAACTTGATTCGTTTGCCAGAACAAAATCAGGAGAGGACAGTGGAGTAGGTGAGAGACTTTTGAGTCAACTATTGACTGAGATGGAAGATGGCGGAGCTTCACGAGTCATAGTAATTGGAATTTCAAACAGACCAGACTTGATAGAAACATCACTACTACGACCTGGTAGATTAGACTTGATATTGTATATTCCGCCACCTGATGAAAGGGGAAGATTAGAAATAATTAAGATCCTTACACGTCCAATGCCTCTTTCAGGCGATGTAAACTTGAAGGAAATTGCTGTAGCAACAAAAAGTTACAGTGGAGCTGATCTTGTTGCAATATGCAGAGAATCTGCAGTGCGTGCTATGCAAAACGACTCCATTAAAGTAGGAAGTGCAGACTTTGCTGCAGCACTAAAACTCGTTAAACCTTCGATCACAAAAATTGTTGATGAATGGTATGGCACAATAAAAGAGAATATATCATATGCCATACCAAAACCAATCGATAAGACATTTTACGGCTAAACATGACTCTACCATTGAAAAATCTAGTATATGAGAAGGTAAAGGAAGCTGGGTCTCTTACAGACTCGGAACTGTCAAAGATTCTTGTAAAAGAAGGAATTGTTCTTCCAGATGATGAATTTAATAAAACTCTGCTTGACTTGGAAATATATGGACTAATCAAAGTAGGTTGGCTTACAAAAGACGAACGCCGAATTGAAATTGTAGAAAAACAAGAAGAAGAAGACGAAGTCGAAGTACAGAATCGTGAAAAACTAGAACGCGATTACGAAGCTGGTTTTCCAGGTGTCGAACAAGATCAAGAAGTCTAAGCAACCATAAGAAAACTAAGAGTCATTATGTGTGTTACAAATCTAATCACGATAATTTTTGCTCACTAAAGTATTTGATACAGATTTGTAATCAAATAAAAATTGATCTATATTCACTGAAGTTGAATTTCTTGTCGGATAGTTTCTGTCTTGTTTTGTACGGATTGTAATAATGCAATTATGTGACTGGTCTCCAAAGCCTCCTTACTTAACTTAGCTTTAATAGTAATTTGATTTTCTACCATACCGGATTTCAAATTTTTAAACACTCCTACATATTTTTTAATTTGTCTTCCATCTGAAGTATTTATGGCTCCACGAGCAATTAACATGCCATCTCTAATCAATTCATCAATTTTTCTATAAGCTACGTTTTCTGGAACTCCAGAAGTATCAACAATCTTTGCAATGATATTCAGTTTATCTGATGCAATTGCCAAAATCTTTTTTTTGTCCTTGTCTGCAAGAGTATCCAAAACTATTCTAGTAAGAGACTTATCGTGAATTGTGATCCATTCATTATCCATTTCTGTGGATTGTTCCAAACTTAAAACATTTTCAAGAATGGTCTTTTCTAGTACTATGTGATCTGCCCCAAAAATCTCTCGTAGTATTGCATCAAGTTTGAAGGGGTCTTTTCTACATTCTATTAATGAGACATGATACTTTTCAAATATTGCTCTCTCTATTTTTTGTATAGCTACGTTTGCTACCTCACTTGTTTGGGTTTCTGTGGACTCTGTTGGCCGCATGTCAATGTCTGACATCAATTTTACATATGTATTTTAAATGATATAAAATAGGTCTCCCAAATTTGAAAATGGTTCTGTTAAGAACAAAAAATCATGCTCGAGGGAATAATTAAATTCTAAAGTTGAAAGCGGCATCTAATGCTATTGCTACAAATATTATTGTAAGATATGGAGCGGTAACTTTGTATGCCTTCCATGCAAATTCTGAAGTTGGGTTCTTTGTAAGCTTGTAATGATATACAAACAATAAACCGCCTGAGATTGCAGCGATTGTAAAATACACAAGACCTAGTCCAAATGCATAGAGCATTAGAGAATAAGGCAACAAGATTGCGGTATTGATCAAAATATAATTTGATGTTTTTTGCATTCCAATTAACACTGGAAGCATTGGGACCTTGGCTTCTGCATATTCATCTCTGATCTTCATTGCAAGACACCAAAAGTGAGATGGAGTCCAGACAAAAACCAACATTCCTACCAGTGCACCAAGTAAATCCATCGAACCAGTTGCAGCTGACCATCCAGCCATTGAGGCAGCACTTCCTGCAAATCCTCCAATTACAATGTTTGATGAATTTTTTCGTTTAAGCCAAGCAGTATACACTATAACGTAAAAGAAAATTCCTAATGCGATAAAAAATGTGGAAACTAGATTTAATGTAATTGCGGCATAAATTACGGATGCCGAGCTAACTGCCAAACCATATGCAAATACACTTTTTGCAGACATTCTGCCAGATGGTATGGGTCTTGTGCTTGTACGTTTCATCAAGGGATCAATGTCTTTGTCGTAGTAGTGATTTAGTGCACTAGAGCCAGCGGAAGCAAGTGCTCCAGATATGATGATGTGTACCAAGCCCCAATTATTTAGTTCAGGATCGATCAGCTTGTACTCACAGTCACAAATGCCTGGAAGCGCACTTGCTGCATACATCGATGTAACAGCAGTAATTACAAGTAGAATTACAATACGTGGTTTTGATATTTCTAAGATCTCTTTTAATCCCAACTCTTTGTTAGCAGTTTTGTTAGGGATTTAATTTCTTCGAAGTTTGCAATCACACGTCCAAAAGGATTATTTATCTCACTTCGTTCATGTACCACAAATGAGTGACTGGGATCTTATGATGCCTGGAATGGGTCTTACTGCAGTAGGACTGGCAGGCGTGGTCATCTCGTACGCTGGCATTGCAAAAACATTCATTGATGGAATGCATGCGCTTACTGGGCTTACCATGTTCGTAGGCCTGATCTTTTTGGCATGTGGAATTCTAAGCGGAGGTGTTTCTACAAGTAATCGAGCCAAAGCTACGACTTTGGTAATTTTTGGCATTGCAGGTTCCTTTGGAGTATTTGCTTTCACAATGACATCTGTTTTATCATTGCCAACATTTGCAGGAGTCTTGCTTGTTATTATAATTCCAACAATTGTCATTTCTTATGCTGCGATGAAAATACCGCAGTATGCCAAACCAATATCTGTGATATTTATCATGGCAGCAGGTGTTGGACTTGCATCCTTTGTCGTGCTAGGATTTGTAGGACCAGGTGCACAGTTTTCATTGCAACCGCCTGTTGAGGAAACAGAAAAGCCAGCAGAGCAAATTCCTGTTTTAAAGGCAATACCAGTTGAGATTCTTGCAGACTCTTCTATACCAGACAATCCTGATTTTAATCCAGATGTACTGACTGTGAATAAAGGCGATGTAGTGGAATGGACAAATAATGATAATGTTATGCACACAGTTACTAGTCAAGCTGACATTGGAGAAACATTTGACTCTAGTGTAATTTCTGCTGGTTCAAAATACCAACTTGACACTAAAGATCTTGCCGCAGGCGAATATCCGTACTTCTGTTCGGTGCATCCGTTAATGACAGCAACTCTGATAGTAAAAGAACTAACTGCACAGGTAACTGCTAAGGTAAGCATTCCATCTGGCGCGATGACACAAAGTGAAGGACAATTGTATTTTGATCCTCAAGAAATTACTATCTCATCTGGAACTATAGTAGTCTGGTCGAATAATGACATTGCGGCGCACACAGTTACAAGCGGAAATCCAACATCCGGAGCATCTGGTACATTTGATTCCGACATATTTGCAGCAGGAAAAACCTTTGAATACAAATTTGATCCTTCTGGAACCACAGAGTACTACTGTTTACTTCATCCATGGATGACAGGTAAAGTCACAGTGCAGTAGAGATACATTGCAACAAGCGATTCTAATTTCGAAAAACCATATAGACATCCTATCTAAGCATGCAAAAAATGCATCTCCAAACGAGTCGTGCGCCATATTGTTTGGCAAAATTGAAAAAGATCATTTTTTAGTAAAAGACATCTTTCTAACAAAAAACATAGAAAACTCACCAGTAAACTTTACAATATCTAATGATGAACTAATCAAAGGATATCAAGAAGCAGAAAAAAGAAAACTAGACGTGGTTGGAATTTTCCACTCCCATCCAGATTCTGAAGCCTATCCGTCTGTGACAGACGAGAAATTCATGGAAATAAATCCTGTGCCGTGGGTAATATTTTCAAACACGAGTGAACAGTTCAGAGCATATGTCTTTGAATCCGAAATAAAACCACTCGATCTGCATGTAGACTGATATTATTTGTGAATGCTTTTCTTGTGTCTCTCTAGATGCTCTTTATCAGTAAAGGACACGTTGCATTCCTTACATTTGAAATTATTTCCTAGATGCCACAATCACAATACATGACACTTCATGACGTAAAAGCATTTTCATGATATCTTAATTAGCTCTCCTAAAAGTAACTCTCATTCCATCTGGTATGTCCTTTAGAAATTTTTTATCAGCTGTCTTTATTTTGCCAATTATATTTACTGGGGAGTATGGTTTGATCTCATCCTTTTCTCCTATTGGTGTTGGACCAAAAAAGAGACATATGGCTTTGCCTGGAGGCCAATAAGCCACATCTGATAATTCTACGAATGATTTTGCATTTTCCTCTTCTACTGTAATTGGAGTCTCGCTTGTGTAAAGCTCTTCGCCCCAAGAATTTATTGCAGCAGTAAATGGTAAACGATCAAGGAAGGACTTGACAGTATTTGGTGACATTTTATCATCTAATTCTAAATCTATAGTCTTTATTTTTGGAAAATCAACTGTGATCTTGTATTTCATAATCAATCTAGCGATTTGAATTAAATATCCCTTCTTGAAATGAAAATCATGGACATTCACGTATACGATACATATGTTGAGGCAAAGGATGGTCACACGATGCACTTTGATGTTATTACGGATGTCAAAGATCATAAAAAAGCAATCGAGTTTGCAAAAGAATGGCTAAAAACTGTCGGAGAAAGTGATTCAAAAGTCACGACCGAAGAATGCCAATTTTGTCATACTCAAGAGGCACCTGAGCCAATCACGAATCAAATTCGCACAAATGGATACTTCATCCAAAAGATGGAAGGCTGTCCATAAACCATTTTTTAATTTTTTT
>DATEAJ010000003.1:0-4694 GCA_035288445.1 Nitrosopumilaceae archaeon | reverse complement strand
GTTTCTTGCTACCTGCTATGCTGACCATTATTTATTCTCCTTTTTCACTGGTTTTGCCGCTTTTGTTTGTTTTGTTTCTTTTTTAGTGGATTTTGGTTTTTCTTTTGTACTCTTTGTTGTTTTTGTTGATTTTACTTTTGGCGGTTCCATTGTTTTTAGAGGTTTTTCTTGTGGTTTTTCCTTTGGTGTCTCTACGGGTTTTTCTTTTGATATTTTTGTCTTTTGTTTTTCCATTCTGTTTTGACGCCATTTATCATCAAGATTCACTCCAGTTATCATAACGTTTGACGTATGAATGTAAATGTCAACATTTCCACCTTTCAATTTTTCACGTTTTATTCCTTCTACCGCTATACTATTTTTTTCAGTTGATACGTGGGTTACTTTACCATCAATTCCTTTGAATTCACCACGCATGACTCGTACAGTATCACCTTCGATCACGCGTGCACTACGTCTTCCATATTTTTTTCGTAGTTCTTTTGAAAGCGTAGCACCAAGTTGTTTGCTTCGAGTATGATGTGCGGCTTGGAATATCTGTCGATTTCTAACTATTGTTGGTTTCATTTTATACCACCATGGATGCAAGATTTGCTATTCTTGGCCACTTTTCTGAAGCTTCTGCTGCGACTGGGCCTTTGATTTCAGTACCTTTGATTTCTCCTTCAGGTGTAACAAGTACAGCAGCATTGTCTTCAAAAGTAACTCTAACTCCGTTTAGTCGCTTTATTGGATATTTTTGTCTGACAATAACTGCGCCATAGATCTGTTTTCTAAGCTCTCCTGGGCCTTTTTTAACAACTACATTAACAAAATCACCAACAGCTGCTGATGGATATCTAGCGACTCTAGTCTTGGTCTTTTGCACCATTATTATTTCTAATATTTTTGCGCCAGTGTTATCAGCACATACAACTTGAGCACCAAGTGGCAATACTCTTGTCACATATGGTCTGAATTCTTGTACACCTTTTGCAGAAACTGCACGACTCTTTGTTGCTGTCATTATGACACAACCTCCACTACTACAAATGAAACACTCTTTGATATCGGTCTACATTCAGCAGTAAGAACAATATCGCCTTCTTTTACATCGATGCAAGATGGTTTGTATGCATGAATTTTGCTTTGACTACGAGCATATCTTTTAAATTTAGTGATGAATTTTGGAGCTTCTTGTTGAACTACAATCATCTTTGGTGCTTTTGAGCTGACTACTTTACCCTCAATTAGTTTACCTCTAACTGATAGTCTCCCATGGAAGGGACAGAGGTGATCTGCACATTCAGTTTTTGGTGCTTGGACTGATATTCCTATGTTTCTTGTCATGTCTTTACTCCTATTCTTTCGTGTGATCTTTTTGTTAGCATACTTCCATTCAGTGTAATTTCATTATTATCAAGAGAAAATCGCCAAATTGTATTTTCTTTGGGGAATTTCTTTATTCCATTTTTCGTACGCAAAACAAACATAAATTTGGTTTCGTCAACTACTTTGCCTTTAAGTCCGACTGATTGTATGTTAGAAGATTGTACAATCTCAGTATCAAGCCCAATTAATTCATGCAGTGCTATATTTTCAGCAGTAATCATTGTTTTTTCATCTCTCCCAGTCTTGTCAGTATTCTTGCAATATCTCTTCTTATTGCACGCACCTTTCCATTTTCTTTTCTTAATGTTCCTTTTGAGGATTCAACACGTAATTTACCAAGCTCTGTGCGTAGTTGCCCAAGCCTATCTTTAAGATCAGTTTCATTAAATTCTCTTACTGTTTTCATCTTCAATCGTGCCATTACTTTAATTCCTCCTCAATTTCTTCATATGTTTCTACAGCTTTGATGTGCTCTTCTTCTTTTTCGATTAATTCACTTTCTGTTCGTGGTTTTGTTGGATCTTCTGGAATTTCTTCAAGCATAATAACTTCTTTTTCTTCTTCTACTTCGACTTTCTTCTTTGGCGGAGGTATTTCTTTTGTAGCAGTCTTGAATTCAAATTCTGGAATATCATTTTCTTTTCTTGCTATTCTAATTCTTACTCCAATACGTCCCATTTTAGTATCTACATGAACGATGTCTTCTGATACTACAACGGTAGCATGATGTCCTGCTCGTGGCAAAATTCCTTTACTGTGTTTTTCAAAGGCTGAACGTTCGCCACGGAGTTTACCTGAAATTGTGATTTGAACACCCATTGCGCCCGCATTCATTATTGTTTGCATAGTCCACATAACAGCACGTCTAAATGCAGTACCTCTTGCAAGATGTTGTGACATCCTATTACACATAACGTTTGGATCCAGTTCTGGTTTATCGATTTCTACTACAGAGATTTGTGGATTCTTAAGATCAAAATCTTTTTCCAGCGCTTTAGTTAAATCACGTATGCCAGAACCCTTTCTCCCTATTACGATTCCGGGTCTGGTGACATGAAGTGCAACACGAGTTCCTGTTGGAGTCTTTTGTATGTCTACACTGGAAAATCCAGATTCTTTGATTACTATTCTCAGATAATCGTTGAGTAACATGAGTTTATAGCTATCATTTATTACATTTTTTACAGACGACATTTTAAATCTCCTGAGCTACTAGCTCAACGTGTGTTAGTATGTCAATTTTTGGTGATGCTCTTCCCATTGCACGTGGAGTAAATCTCTCAATTTTTCTTCCCTTGTGAACAGTAGCATTAATTATTCTAAGTCTATCTAAATCCATTCCACGGTATTCTGCATTTGATTCTAGATTATCAAGTAGCCTAATGAATTCTCCAGCAGCTTTTTGTGGGTATCTTCCTGACATCATTCCAGTATCTGATTTGTGACCCACTTCATTATGATATCGCCTAAATGCAACAGCACGTTTTAGTTTTACAACATCTTCCAGATAGCCTCGTGCTTTTTCAATAGAAAGTCCTTTTATTGCAACAGCAATTTCACGTGCATGCTTGTGTGAAATTGTTTTTTCTCTAAGTGATGAACGAACATGCTTTGTTTTATCATAATTTTGAAAAGCGTATTTGAATCCAGCCATATCTCAATCACTTTAGTGGAACATACAAGCTAGACCTTGATGCTCCTACACCAGGTGCTCCATGAACTACTCTTTTGTTTGTCATTACATATTCGCCTAAGTAATGGCCAACCATTTCAGGCTTTATGATAACTGGAAGAAATTCCTTTCCAGAAAATACATTTACCGTAACACCAATCATGTATGGTAAAATTATCAAATCCCGCAAGTGTGTTTTTATTGGTGTTGTTAGTTTACCTGCTTTTGCCAGTTTTGTTTCTTCAAGCAGTTTTCGTTTTTGGTCAGTGATACCCCTAGTAAGTGATCTTCTTGCTCTTGCTGGTAAAAGATGAAACAGATTCTCCAGTGACTGACTTTGAAGATCCTCTGTTGAAAGCCCACGATACTTGAATTCTTTAACCATGCAAACTCACCATTATGCGAAGAGATTCAAAGTGTACCATATTATAGCATTCCTATCTTTGTTGCAAGATCCCTTGCTTTATCTATCGACTGGAATTTGACAAACGCCTTTTTGCCATAAACTGATCTGCATGTATTTACCGTTATCGGCTCTTCATTGTAAAGTATTTTGACTGCTTCCATGATTTTTGGTTTTGTTGCGGTATCCTTTACAATAAAGCATATTCTGCTTTCTTTTTCAACTAGTGCAAAAGTCTTTTCTGTGATATACGGCTTTAAAACTATTTGAATAGCTTCATCTGAATTCATCTTGTTTTCACCATTAGTTCCAAGTGTGGAGATTTTATTTTGCCAATTTCTTCTATTGCGCTTTTTGAGAATACAGTTAATCGTATTGGTTGTGAGCCAGGAACCAAGTCCAAAACACTTAGATCGCTTACTGATTTTACATCTACACCCAAAAAGGCACCGCATGCTTTTGAAAGATTTTTAGAATCTTTTACTACGACAAGTATACTTTTTCCGATTTTGGTTTTTCTTCCACGCAGAAGTGGTTTACCTGAACGTCGTTTTAGTCTTGATCGTAATCGGTTAATATCCTGTGTGAGGTTTAATGCGTCAAAGAATTTTTCTAGATCTTTTGCTTTTGATATTGACTCAATTTCGTCAGAGACAACGATTGGAAATGATTCTATTTTATCAATTTTGTGTCCTCGTGATTTTACAAGGTCTGCAGATGAAGTTGCAGCAATTGCAGAACAAAGAGCAAGCTTGTTTTCTTTTTTATTTAAGATCTTGTACACTACTTTTTCTGTTGTAGGTGGATGAGCTTGTCTTCCTCCTCTTACCATTGCGACTCCACCACCTTGTCCTTGTCTTCCACCTCCACCTCCACGCAATCTTGCAACTCTTGCTTGATGATGACCAGTAGGAGGACTGTTTGATTCTGCTACAACATCCATGCCAGCATTTGGATATCTTCCTTGAGTCTGAAATGCGTGTGATTCCAAGTTAACATATGCTTTGTGTAAGAGATCAGTTCTAAGCGGGGTAGAAAATACAATTGGTAATTCCACTTCATCTGTTTTAGAACCACTTATTGAAAAAACTTGGGTTTTCATACCATTATCTCCAAAATGTTAGGTTGTGTTATTTTCGAGACTCTTTGTCTGACTGGTGCTCGTAGTTTAACAAGTCGTCTATAAGTTCCTGGAATGGAGCCACGTATTACAACAAAGTCTCCTTCCACCAATCCAAAATGTTTGAA
>DATEAJ010000002.1:0-6360 GCA_035288445.1 Nitrosopumilaceae archaeon | reverse complement strand
TGTTCTATTTTACGTGACAAAACTTGATAAATTTACAGGAGAACAAATAGTTGCACTAGATAGTTTAAAAAAAACTCAAGGATTGTTAAGCCATTCGTATGATGTTGATAGAAACAAACTTCTTACTATGATAAAAGGAACTGTAGTGGAACAATACAAACTGGTTGACTTTACAGATCTAAAAAAGGAAGCAGAACTATTACAACCAATATCAAAAGATGGCAATGTCAGAATTGTGATAGATCACTGTTTTGATGTCAAGGGTGTTGGAACTGTAATACTAGGTAAAGTAGTACAAGGTAAAGTAAAGACATACGATAATCTCAAACTCTTGCCCAAAGGTTCTGATGTTTTAATAAAATCAATACAAATGCATGATGATGATGTAGACGAAGCAGTTTCTTCCGCACGTGTAGGTCTTTCAGTAAAAGGAATAACGCCTGACGATGTTCAAAGAGGGGACATACTAGGCATACCTGACTCTATGACAATTGCACAAGAGATAACTATGGATTATAATCAAAATGCATTTTTCAAAGGAGAGCTGACAGAAAATCAAATGTTTCTAGTCGATATAGGCCTGCAAATCAGACCTGCAAAGATAACCTCTCTAAGTCCTATGAAGTTGTCATTAGGAAAGCCTGCTGTATTTGAAAAAAATGACATTTGTGTTATTCTTAAACCCGAATCTCAAACGATAAGAATAGTTGGTAGTGGAAAAATAATCTAATTAAAATGGCAGAAACTCTTTCTTTTTGTGTGGTGAATTATTCATGAGATTAGTTGTCGGAATTACTGGAAGTACCGGAATTATTTATGGAATAAAAATGCTTGAATCTCTTAAGCGGTTAAAAATCGAAACGCATCTAATCATTTCAGAATGGGCAAAAAAATGTCTAGTTTTAGAAACAAAATATGATCTAAAATATGTAAAATCGTTGGTAGACAGCTATTCTGATGATTCTAACATGGCAGCCAGTGTATCTAGTGGTACACACAAAACCGATGGAATGATTGTGATTCCATGTAGTATGAAGACTCTGTCTGCCATCGCAAACGGTTATGATGAAACACTTGTAGCAAGAGCTGCTGGCGTGACAATCAAAGAATCAAGAAAACTTGTTTTGGTTGCACGAGAAACACCATTTAGTAGTATTCACTTGGAAAATATGTTAAAACTCGCAAGAATCGGCGTGACAATTCTGCCTCCGATTCCGGGTTTTTATAACAAACCTAAAACAATAGATGATTTGGTTAACCACACTGTAGGAAAATGTCTTGACCAGTTCAACATAGAACATAAACTATTCAAGAGATGGAAGACAACATAACTAAAAATAAGAACACGGCATTTTAATTATATGGCAAATCCAGACATTATCGCATTTGCTACGTGGTCTGCAATCACTGCAATATTTCTAACGGTCATAGGCTTGGTTTATCGAAGATTCAAGATGAAAAAAGATGCACCATCTTCACATTGAAAAAAAAGGACTTAGGGGTCTAGCTATTGCAGAAAGTTTTAAAGAAAACGAAAAGACCTCACATCTAGCTGGAGTTGTAATGCGACGAGATTTTATAATAGATGGTTTTGTATTTGGGCATAGTACAATAGAAGGAAATGACGCAACTGATGCCATATTACAAATGCATCAAAAACTAAATCGTGATGACATTAGTTTTGTAATGATTTCAGGTCTTATCATATCAATGTACAATATAGTTGATATAAAAAAAATCTGGGATCGGTTAAAAATCCCAGTCATCGGAGTGACATATGAAGACTCTAAGGGAATAGAAGATGCTATAAAATACCATTTTCCTGATTCTTATCAATTAAAAATTGAAGAATATCACAGGCTTGGTCAAAGAACAAGAATCTCTCTTCATACAGGACATGACATATTTGTGAGAATAGAAGGATGTACAATACAGGAAACAAAAAATCTACTAAACGCTATGACTCTTCAAGGATCTGTACCAGAACCTCTCCGAGTAGCACAGATGTTGGCAAAAACAAAACTGTAATCATATTATCTTCTTTCTTCTAATTTTACCATCCATTTGCTATTTTTGATTCTTGGCGCGGAAAATTCAAGGTGGCCAATTATTCTATCGCCTTTTCTAACCAAGGCATATTCAGTTTTTTCACGCCTTAACAATATGAGTTTTGATTTGTATGCCCCTTCAATTACTTTGATTTTGAAGCGTTTACTCGCTCTTATAACAAGGTCACGTGCAGCCTTGGCATCACCCATCCATGAAAACATTTCAAATGTACCAAAATTTTTTGTTTCTATTTCATAATTATACAGCCTAGCTTCAAACCTCCATCCTTCTTTTTTTGCTTCTTCATTCATAAATTCAATAGCTTGTTGGCCATATCCTTTTTCTATACCAAAAGTTTCAGATTCAGCCATGTTATTTCTTTCCAGATATACGGACCTATTAAATTAATTTGAATGTTGATCCGGATTCATGATTATAATTTTGTATAACAAAGAAACTAACTTGTGGTGAATGTTAGTCAATTGTACAAGAATATTACTTGCTATGATACATAGATGTTATTGGGTAGAACTGCAGCTGAAATAAGAAAAGCAATAGAATCAAACTGGAATGAATATTTATCAAAATATGGCAACCTCTTTTCTTCTGATTTTATTAGTGGCTCCACCCCCCCATCTGTCTTTGTAGGCTCATATGGCTATCCAAAGGTCGCAGTTGGACCAATGTTGCCTCCAATACATGGTGATACCATGATACTTGATCTACCAGAACGTTGGTTAGGAAAAAGCCTAGAAGAAATTGTAAATTATAGACTGAGCCTTGTGAGAGGAATACAGCAAGTCAAAATCTCAAAGCCTCAAGGAAAATACATTGAAAACTTGCAGGAAGTTGCCATGGCAACAAGACCAATAGACTCTGACATTGAGTTTCTTAAAATGACAAATCATATGACATCAATTGATGGTGAAAATGCTCCGTTTGGTCCAATTGGAGAAATAAAGAATGCAAAATTTTCACATTCATCTTCTGACAAAAATATTCAAAAAGCCTTTTACGACAAAGACTTGCTAGCTCAGGATTCTGTTTTACAATTATACAACAATGGTATTGAGATATCACGAATTCAAAAATGCTTTAGCATTGGAATGTTTGGTAAAAACAGAAGACTTGTTCCAACTCGTTGGGGCATAACTGCAACAGACGACATAATTTCAAAATCACTGGTTTCAGAAATAACTGAATTTGACATAATTGATAGCTGCCGAGTTTTTACATATGATCATCTTGGTAACTTTTTTGCTGTAGTTTTATTTCCAAGTAGATGGATGTTTGAGATGCAAGAAGCGTGGTATGATCAGCAAGGAAATATTGGATTTGGTTCTGATTTTGAAGATGCAAGAGGGCTTGATCATTATCCTGCTACTGCAGGAGCACACTTTGCATCAAGACTTGGAGTAGCTGAATATCTTTTCAAAAACAAAGTTCAGGCAGGAGCAATGGTGTTGCGTGAAATACGACCAGAATATGCTGTACCGCTTGGTGTATGGCAGGTGCGAGAGGGAATTAGGATGGCAATGAAACAAAATCCAAACATCGTACCAAGTTTTGAGGAAGGACTTGACTTTGCTTGTAAGAGTCTTAGTATAGATAAAAAGGAGTGGCTTGCAAAAAGTAATCTGCAAAAAGCAAGAAGACAAAAGTCAATCTCTGATTTTTTCTAACACCTAGAGTTTTTATTTACCACATATTGCTGAGTAAATAATGCAAGACAAGACAATAATTTATGCAATTTTATTGCTTTCTAGCCCTACAATATTTACTCTTGCTGTTTTTCCAGACTCTTTTAGTTTGAGTTGGAATCAAGGAAGGGGCGGGTTTCTTTTTGCAACGGCATTCATGGTTGCAGAACTCATTGGATTGAAACTTGGAGTACCTAAAAAGAAGTTACTTGCGGTAATACCACTGGCTGCTCTTACAATGATATATCTTGTCAGTCTTGAATTTGGTTTGCGTGATTATATTATTTCAATTGCACCACAGTATAACGTTCAACTGATCTATTCGTGGACTTGGTTGTGGGACTTTGTTGTTATGGCAATATTTCTAGTTTCATCAATGAGTATTTTGTTTGGCAAAAAATGGATCAGAATATCACCTGCAGGGCCAATATTCATTGCAGGCACTGCTGTAATTTTATCACTTGATGCATTCTTTCCATATGATACTCTAGGTCCATTACAATACGTGGTTCCATATCTCGTCAAAACAAATGCGTGGATCATTAATGTGTTAGACTTGGGTTTTGCAAGTGCACGCGATAACATAATGTTTCTAAAAGGAGATCACGGTCCATTTGCTCTGCAAGTATTCTGGCCTTCTGCAGGTGTACACAGCGTCATAATTTACTCACTAGTCATGATGGCCTTTTTGTTTAAAATGAACATTCCGCCAAAAAGAAAGGCGGTCTATTTTATTCTGGGAATCATTGGCACGATAGGTGTAAACATGATTAGAATATTCTCCTTGTCTCTTTTCGCACTTAAAGTATCAACAAATGTCGCAGAGTTTGAAGAATTTCATTCTGTAGCAGGAGAGATAATGTTCTTACCGTGGCTTTTCATCTTCCTACTTGCAGTAACATATGTAGAAACAAAACGGATTAAAAAAAAACTTGAAATTGCAAAAGAACATGATAAAAATCAATAAAGACATAACCCCGGGAATGTATTCCCTCGATGATATTTTTGATGGATTAAAACACTCGCCAATTCTGATGGAAGTGTTTAAAACAAAAAATGAACTTGACGATGTCTTTTCAAAAACAAATGTGATGGTGGAAGAAAAAGACCATTATATGTTTGTAAAAAATGAAGATGCTACCATCGTAATAGGATTTAATCATCTAAAAAATTCTGACCCAAAAATTCTATACCTTGACATTGTCCATGAGCTTGTACATGTAAAACAACAAAGAGCTGGACTTGATCTTTATAACAAATCATATTCTTACGTTGATAGACCAACGGAAATTGAAGCGTATGAAGTAGCGGTAAAAGAAGCAAAACGATTGGGAATGAACGATGAAGAAATTATTGATTATCTATTTGTAGAATGGATAACACCGCAAGAACACAAAAGGCTAGCGTCTCATGTGGGACTTGATATCAGAAATACCTAGTGATACTGTCCTGACCTGACACTTCAGAAAGATCTGACACTTTTACGCCTATTCTACGTATCAGCATTTTCTGATTCTCTAAAGATTCTCCAAGAAGTTGTAAAACTGTTTTTCTGAGTTCGTCAAGACTTGAGGTAGAGTTTCGGAGAGTTTTAGATTTGGTTTTGTTTGATAAATCTGATTGTACAAACTGTATGCCTACTGATTTGAACATTAAATTGTCCTTTAGTATAGCCGCATGAACATCTATACATAATCTTTCAAGTTCTTTTGCAAGAAAATCATATTCTTTTGAATCCTCCTTTAGTGTAGTTATTCTGCTATACTGCGTCGCTTCTTGTCTTGGTGCAACAGGTTCATCATCGATTCCTCTTACTGCATTGTAAATGTAAGTTCCAGTTTTTCTTCCAAACTGACTGTTAAGTGAAAAGACATCGAGTTTTTTTAATTCTAAAATGGTCTGAAAGCCCATCTCTGTAAATTTTTCTTCTGTTTTTTTGCCAATGCCAGGAATTGATCTGATTGGAAGCGGATCCAAGAATGCCTCAATATTATCTGGTGGAACAATCGTTAATCCATCTGGCTTTTTAAAATCAGAGGCAATTTTTGATACCAGTTTATTGGATGAGACTCCTACAGTGCATGAAAGTTTTACAGAGTGTCGTATTGCATTCTTTAATTGCTGAGCCAAGTGTGCGGCATTTACAAAACTTCCTTCTGTTCTCTTTGAGACATCCAAATACGCCTCATCTCTACCCACATATTCAAAGATGTCTGCAAATTCTTTCATTACGTTCATCGCGTTTTGTGATATTTCAGAGTAATACTCAAAGTCAGTTGGAAGAAAAACTGCATCCTTGACGCTTTCTAACCTTTTTTTGGCAAACCTAATTGGCATGCCTGATTTTACTCCATATTTTCTTGCAAGATAATTCGCAGTCGCTATTGCTCCACTGTCTCCACCACGATCTGAAAACACACAAACTGCAACAGGTTTTGTCTTCAAGTCTGGATTGCGTAGTTCTTCACACTGAGCAAAGAAATAATCGAAATCAACATGAAAAACAATTCTTTGTTCCATCTGATTTTAAAACTAGAAAAATGCTTATTACATTATCGAATCAAATCATCTAAATATCTTCTAAAAATATGCTAAAACCATGGATTATCCA
>DATEAJ010000001.1:0-8169 GCA_035288445.1 Nitrosopumilaceae archaeon | reverse complement strand
CACCAATTGGTTCTAATTTTTCACCGTGGGCCTCATATGCAGCTATACATGCAGGGTCTTCCGATGCTTCTGCCATTCTACCTGGACCCCATACAAAGTGAAAGTGTTCACCATCTGAATGCTTTATTTTTCCAATTACTTCAAGTCCTTTTGGAAAATCTTCTGCTATTGGCATGAAAATTTATCACCTAATATGTTATTTAAACTTAGACAAAATTAGTTCAGACTAATTAAGATGTGAGATCTCTTTTTCATGAATTTCTACATTTGCCTGATCAACTTTGATTGCTTTTGTAGGACAAACTTCAACACATGCCATGCACCAAATGCAATCAGCCTCTTTGACTGGATTAGCTTTATCGGTATAATCTGCACGATCCCTTCTCAGCACCTTTCCAGGGTTTTTGTACCATTCAAATACCTTAACTGGACAGCTCATAAGACAGATACCATCCGCAATACATGAATCCCAATCTACTGCTACAAAAGTTCCATGAATTCCTATGGGTTTGATTTCCTCACCTCGTATAGCATAATCTGCTTTTACATTTTCATGAGAGGCGGCTTCTGCTAATCTACCAGGACCCCATACAAGATGATAGTTATCACTTAGTGAATCCTTGAATTTTCCAACAATGGTATGATTTTTTGGAAAGTTTGGATCTATTGGCATTTGTAATTCACACTTTAGCTGATTAATTAAAGTGTATTTAAGATAAATTCATATCTTCACTGTCTTTGTTTTATTTATTGGGAATTTTCAAATATGATGTTTACAGAAGTCCTAACATAGGGATTTACAGCAAGGCCAACGATAGTTTTGTCTTTATTCCAAACGGTTTTGCAAAAACAAAGGCAAAAAATCTTGCAGAGTTTCTAAAGACTGATTATATTTTCACATCAGTAGCAAATACAAGATTACTTGGACCTCTCATGGTAGTTAACAACAATGGTATAATATTACCTCGTACTGCTCTTGAAGAAGAACTTTCATATTTAAAAAAATCTACAGGACTTAATGTTGACATCTTAGATACAAAACACAACGCGCTTGGAAATTTGATTTGTGCTAACGATAAAGGAGGAATAATGTCGCCTATGATTCCGACCGAGTTTATAAAAAAAGTTGAAGACACACTAGGAATCGAAATAATACAGAGAAAAGTAGCTAAGTATCATCAAGCGGGAGCTATGGCAGTTGCTACATCACGTGGAGGGATTGTTCATCCCGATACAGAAGAGAAGGACATCAGAATCATGTCAGAAGTATTAGGAGTACAACTTGAGGCTGTAACTATAAACGCTGGTATACCTTATGTTGCTTCAGGAATTTTGGCAAACAACAAATCTCTTGTGGTAGGTACACTGACAAATGGACCAGAACTTGTTATGCTAACAAGAGCTTTTAAAATTGAAGATTAGATTGTGGATTAGACAATAAAGATTCAAGACCAATTTGTTTTTCGGTTCCATCTTTCATGTTTCTAATTACTACAGACTTTGAAGAATATTCTTTTGGTGCCACAATGATAGTATATTGTGAATTTGATGCCATTTCCATTTGCTTTTTTAGTGGTTTACCACCAAGATCGGTTTCTGCTCGTATTCCTTTTTGTCTTAGTTGAGAAACAATATTTAATGCAATTTTTTGTAGCTCAGCATTAACAAATGCAACCCAAACTTGCAGTGTTTTTGTACTAACAATAACACCTTGTTTTTCTAGAGAAAATGCAATGCGTTCTACACCACCGGCAACGCCGGTTGCACCAAGATCAGATCGTCCAAAAGCCTTTGTAAGAGTATCATATCTTCCACCACCTACAAGTGCACCAAGATCGGAATTACTGTCAAAGGCCTCAAATACAATACCAGAATAGTAATCAAGACCTCTTACAATTCCAAAGTTTATCTTAACATTATTAACTTGCCTATTTTTTAATGAAGTAAATAATTCACATAGTTTGTCCCAATTTTTTAGTTGCTTTACGTCAAATTTTCTTTCTATTTCTTCTGGGGTACCCTTAATTTGAGAAAACTCTAGAATTTTTTCTAGTTCTGAAGAAGAATATCCTTTTTCCTCATATTCTTTCATAATTTCTTGTTTTTTCTTTTTTTGAATCTTATCTACTGCTCTAAGTATATCACTCACAAGTTCAGCTGAATTAGATTTGAAAACTTGGTGTATGTATGATTCTATAAGCTCACGATCACAAATATCTATGACAATATTTTGTAATTGTAGATTAGAGAGAAATTTTGATGTGAATTCAATTATTTCAGCATCAGACTCCAGATTTGGCTGGCCATAAATTTCTACATCCCATTGATGAAAGAATCGGTATCTGCCTTTTTGTGGTTCGTCATATCTCCATACACCACCAAAAGCAGATAACTTTGCAGGCAATTTCATTGATTTTTGTGAAACTGCATATCTAGTTAGACCTATAGTAAAATCAAATCTAAGTGCAACATCACGATCTCCTTTATCCTTAAAATAATAAATTTCATTTTTTATAGATGGGCCGCTCTTTGTTTCAATTACAGAAAGTAATTCAATTGGTGAAGACTCCATGAATTGAAAACCAAAAAGATTTGAGGTTTCAATAAATTTCTGTCTGATGTATTCTATTTTTGAAGCCTCATCAGATTCTATATCTCTCATTCCGCGTGGTAGTTCCAAATTCAAAAATCACTCTTGCTCCAATGCATTTAGACCTTTCTTCATAATTGTTGGTACTACCATATGGTATAGTTTACAATGAATTAATAAAAGATGGCCTTACAGCAATTCAATGGGGTACCGATATCTTGAACATACAACAGATGCCTTCATCGAAGTTACTGCAAATACACTTGAAGAAGCTTTTGAAAATGCAGGCATTTCAGTGGTAGATACAATAGTAGATATCAAATTAGTTGAAGAAAAGATAGAAAAGAAAATTGAAGTAAGTGGAAAAGATCTGAATAATTTACTTTATAATTGGCTTGAAGAGATAATTATAGTTACAATAACAGAAGGCTTTGTAACAAAGAGGTTTTTTGTTAAATTGGAAAAAAGTGATGGTTACAAACTTGTAGCAATATTAAATGGTGAAGAGATTGATATTGAAAAACATCATTTTAAGGTGGAGATTAAGGCACCAACGTTTCATCTTATGGAAATAAAACAGGATAAACAGGTAGTAATGAGATTCCTGCTTGATTTATAACTAAATTATTAAATATGAATTATATCTACACTTGATCTCCGCATGGCAGATAAAGAAATTGATGATATAATGAAAAAGAAATTGGCAGAAATGACAAGCCATAAGGAACCAGAAATACAGGAATTGACAGATGTGAATTTTGATGATGTAGTTTCTAGTGATGTACCAATCCTAGTAGATTTTTGGGCAACTTGGTGTGGTCCATGTCAGTTTATGCTTCCAATATTTAGCAGACTTGCAAAGAAATACAAAACTATCAAATTTGCTCGTGTAAACGTAGATGATGCGCAAAGCGTCGCTGCAAGATATGGAGTTTATGCAATACCTACATTTCTCATGTTCAAAAATGGTCAAGTAGTAGATAAGGCGGTAGGGGCAGTTGGTGAGCCGGGTCTCAATATGCTTGTCCAGAAATATTCCTAGTAGCCGTACATCGGGTTTAGTTTTCTTTGTATTGTTGTTATTTCTTGTAATACTTGAAATTCTTCTGGACTTAATTTATGTGAAAATCTTTTGAGAAGAAGTTTTGCTTCAGGCGCAGGTGGAAAAGAATACAAGATTTCTTCTTCTGAAATTTGTCTGCCTATAGTTATGTTTTGAATTGAAACAGCTACTTCTTGATCTTTTTTTGCCATATTAACACTTTTTCCATTATCTTGAATTTGATGTAATGTTCCAATTTTTTTACCTTCTGCATTCATTATAGGGACTTTTTGTCTCAATGTACCAACATTAATTTTGACTCCAAAAACAGCAGGATTACTTTTTCGAAATACATAGCCCTTTAGAAAGGTGAACTTACAAACAGGTGTTAACTCTTCAAGAATTGCGTTCTCTTCATTTGCAGTGTCTTCTTCTACCCAATGCGTGTAATTATCAACTAAACTGTAAATGACTTGATCCTGGAAGATTCTGATATGATTTGCGTCAGCTTCTTCCTGTGCATCCTCAAGAATTTTGACATTAAAGGAGATCACAACACCAAGATGTCTGTCTTTTTCTTTTATAGATAGGGCTTCAACAACGTCACGTCGTGTAACAGGACCAATGTCTGTCATTGCAATAGGAACGTTTTGACGTTTTAGCATGTCAGTTAGCGCTTCTAGCGAGCCTATGGTATCACATTTAAGAATAACTCCTTTTGTGTCAGTTTTGATAAACACTGATTTCATCTCAGACTCAATCATTTTTTTGAGATCTTCAATCTCAGTTTCATTAGTTGTTGCATACACTGGGCTACCAGGTAAAACACCGTCTAGATCGGGGGACACGATTTTGATACCAGCTGCCGCAATCACCTCATTAACAGGTCTGAATTTGTCTCTTGGATCTCTCATTTCATCAAGCGGTTTTGGTAAAAGCAATGCCTTGGCTTTAGTAGTAATTGCCGAATCACGTTTGGCAACCACTATGGTATCTCCTTTTTTGAGTATACCGTCAATTAGTATGATATTTGCTGTTACTCCCAATCCAACTTCGTCTTTGACTTCAAGTACTATACCTCTAGTTGATTTTTCTTTCTGTTCAAGTTTTTTTTGCATGTATTGTTGAGTCAGACCAACTAATACAGCAAGTAATTCTGGAATCCCTTCTCCACTTCTAGCGCTCACTGGAACTATTGATATTTCTTTTGTAAAGTCCTTTACTCTGTAAAATGCTTCTGAGTTATAACCAAGAATGGAGAGAGTTCCTACAACATTGTAGAGCAGTTCGTCAAGTGCAGTTTGTACGTATGGATCTTGCTCTTTTATTGATTGTGATGCAAACAATGTTTTTGGTTTTTTCCAACCTTTGATCATGTCTATCTTGTTTAGTGCTATTACAAATGGAACCTTTCTACTTTGTAATATTTTCAAACTTTCATTTGTCTGGGGTTGAAATCCTCGATTTACATCCACTACCAAAATTGCAATATCAGCTGCTGAACCACCACGTGCTCTAAGATTTGTAAATATCTCGTGACCTGGCGTATCAATTACTAGGAGACCTGGAATCTCACTCTGCCCTCCACTTAGTTTTGCAAAAAGTGGTCCACAAACATTTTTGATTGTATCAGACGGAAGAAAGCTTGCACCAATATGTTGTGTTATACCGCCAGCTTCTCTACCTTGAACTCCAGTTCCACGTATTTTGTCAAGTAGCGAAGTCTTACCAGAATCTACATGTCCTAGAACTGCTACAATTGGTTGTCGTATTTGCAACCTCTTTCACTTGAATACTACAGTTACTTCCTTTTCAAAACTTTCCTTAGAATCTGATGCGTGAATTATGTTATCAGTAAACCCAAGACCAAAATCTCCTCGTATAGAACCAGGAACTGCCTCAAAAGATTTGGTGGAACCCATCATTAGTCTTGTAGTTGTTATAGCATTATTGCCTTCGATAACAGCAGCCACAACTCTTCCAGACGTTATAAAAGATACAAGTTCTTTAAAAAATGGCTTTGAATTATGTACAGAATAAAACTCTTCGGCCATTTCCTTGGTGAATGTAAACATCTTTAATTTGACTATCTTGAATCCTTTATTCTCAAATCTGGTTAAAATCTGACCAACTATTTTTCTTTCTACTCCATCAGGCTTTACTATGAAAAGCGACTGCTCCGTCATTTTACTTTTTGACCTTTATACCGCCTTTAACGTATTTGTTTGTCCACTTGAGTCTTCTTGGGTCACGTTTGAGTACAAGCATGTTTTTTTTGCATTTTGAAGAGCAAAACCAGAAAACAGTTCCATCATTTTTAACAAGCATGGTACCAGAACCTTTTGCTACTGGACGATTACAAAAGCTGCATGGTTTTACTAGTACACTCAATCTATAATCACTTTATTTTCCTTGCTTCTCGTTCTGTTTCTCTTAACATCAAAATGTCAGACATTCTTACAGAACCTTTTACATTTCTTGTTAGAATTCTTCCTTTATCTTTTCCGTCCATTATTTTTACTCTTACTTGAATTACTTCTCCCGCAATTCCAGTTCTACCTACAATTTGTATAACTTCTGCGGGAATTACTGTTTCATGAGTACTCATTTGCTAGCTTGACCGCCTTTAATGTCTGAGAGTGATGCTATTATTTGATCAACTATATGTTGTGCATCGCCTGCATCCAATATTGCAGCTGCTGCTGACGTAACATCTATTCCAAGTGCCTTACCTAGTTCTTGTCTGCTGGGTACAAATGCATATGCTGCACCACGTTCCTCGCAAAGTATTGGAAGGTGTGCCACTACTTCTGGAGGTTCTACATCCTCAGCAATTATCACAAGTTTACTTATTCCACGTTCTATTGCCTTTGTGACTTCGTTGGTACCTTTCTTTACTTTACCACTCTGATGAGACACTCTAAGTGCCTCATAGATTGGACTGACCAAGTCAGCAGGTACTTGAAACTTTACATAATATGGCTTAGCCACATGTATCACCCAGAGGGATCATTTCCATCCCTAGAATGCTTTCAATTGGTTTTAAAAGTGTTATCTGACAAGAATTGATTTTATTTTTTCCATATATTTTGTAAACAAAACGTCAAGATTTTCCTGCGAGTCGGATTCTGCATAAATTCTGACTATTGGCTCGGTTCCACTTGGTCGTACCATCACCCAATTTAATTTGTTAAATATGATTTTGATGCCATCGGTTGTATCTTTTTTGTGATCTTCCTTCTTGAGCATTTGAATTATCTTTGTAGCATCATCTTTAGTACATTCTACTTTACCTTTTGTTGTAAATGAAGACGGTAAAAGTGCTAGTTCGTCAGATATGGATTTTTTAGAAGCGGCAAGTAAATCTAATACTATTCCCATAGTCATGGCACCATCACGAACTTGATTATGTTTTCCATACATGAACCCACCGTTTTCTTCAAATCCTATCAATGCTTTTGTAGATACCATTTCACGTGAAACTTCAACACTGCCTACTTTTGTTCTGATCACTTTTGAATTTGAGCCTGCAGCAATATCTTCAATTCGTGACGTTGAATTCATTGTTGTTACAACTTTGGATTTTGGATTTTTTTCTAAGAGGAATCGTGAAAGAAGTAATGCAGATCTATCACCAGTCAAAATTTCTCCTGTGTTATCACAGAAGATACTTCTATCGCCGTCACCGTCAAATGCAACGCCAAGATCTGCTTTAGATTCAATAACAGTCTTTGAAAGAACGTGTAGGTTTTGTGGAGTTGGCTCAGAACCTCTTCCTGGAAAAGAACCATCAATGTTTTCATTAATTTTTATCACTTCACACCCAAGTTCCCTACAAAGTTGAGGGGCTGTGACTGCTTGTGCACCATTACCTAGATCTAACACTATTCTGAATTTTCTTGATTTTATTTTCTGTGTATTAACTTGAGATTTTATACCTTTCAGATACGTTTCAACTGTGTTTTCTATCTTTTTTGTGATTCCCAATTTTTGTGTAGCTAATTTCCAATTTTTTTTAAAGTAAATTTCTTCGACTTTGAGTTCATCATCTCTTGAAATTTCTACCCCGTCTTTTGCAGTTGGTTTTATTCCATTGTATTGTGGGGGGTTGTGTGATGCGGTGATCATTATTCCACCTTGATAACCAAGATTTTTTGTAGAATATTGTAAACAGGGAGTAGGAATCAATCCTGCTATTGCACAATCAAACCCTGCTGAATTTAATGAAGAACAAACAATTTTCGAAACTATAATACTTGATTCTCGTCCATCATATCCTACAAGGATTGGTCCTTTTCTGAAATAGGTTGCAAGAGACAATGTAATTTCAGATGTAAAATCTAGTGTGAATGTTTCTCCAAAAATTCCCCTAATTCCGTTGGTTCCAAATAGTTTTGCCATTTTGCTAGTCTATCAACAATAGATAAATTTGTCTTAAAAGGCATGGTGCATGCGGGAGTTGCCAAGCCTGGTCAAAGGCGCAGGGCTTAGGACCCTGTCTTTTAGGAGTTCGTGGGTTCAAATCCCACCTCCCGCA